>JAGPCH010000361.1 GCA_018058125.1 Ignavibacteria bacterium
TCATAGGGACTATCAGAGCTGCAAAACATTTAACCAAATGATAAGTTTGCTGAAAATAAATCAACAAACCTTTTGCATCTTCGGGATTTTCATAAAATGTCAGAGGACAGATAAAGTCATATTTCTGATCACTTAACTTATATGATCCGTTCCTGTCCCATCCAATTATTATAACTTCTGAATCTTCTCTTTCATTTAATCTTACTGCATATTTCAGAGCTGCTACCTCCGCACCTCCGTAAGATGGCGGAAGAATAGCTGATACTATGCAAATCTTATACTTCTTAATTTGATTCACCGATAATATTTAATGGGGTGTTTTCAGTTTTTTGAAAACCTAAAGGGTTATACTTCTTACTACTTTAAAAAGGAGCTCTATTCTGTGGAAAGTTAAAGAATTTTTATGTCTGATTTATTTTCAAAATGAAATTAAAATTTAGCGGATCAATTACTGATGACCGTTATACTTAAGTTATCCGGACTAATCCAGCTCTTTCAGCTTTTCACAAAAATAACCGACAGGATCTTCCGGGATTAGCTTTATAATATTTTCTCTGGCTTTAATTCCGATATCCTTCCATTCAGTTCTTCTTGCCCATGCTCTTTCAAGAGCATCATCCACAAGACTGACCTCAGCAGCCTTCGCAAGAAATCCATTTTCATTGTCTGTTACAATTTCCGGATTACCGCTTACAGCTGTTACAATTCCCAGTCTGGAGCACAACATTGCTTCTACAAGCGCAAGCGGCAATCCTTCATATCTTGATGTCAGAATTAATGCATGATTTTTTTTCCATATATCTGAAACATTTACATGTCCGCAGATATTGACTCTTTCCAGTCCAAAATAATTTTTCAGTTTCACAATAGAATTTGTATGATCACCCTTTCCGTATAGATTGACCTCCAGATTTCTTTCTCTCCACTTTTTTTCATTTAAAACCTGAAAAAGAATATCCTGCCCCTTTGCATAATACTCATGCCTGGCAACGTTTGCTAAAGAATAATTTTCTCCCGGTTCCGGATACTTAATATCATTTTTAAAATCAGTATTGAATGGATTATATATAACTTCTGCATTGGGGATTTTTCTTCCTATCTGTATTTCCGTTAGTTTCAGATTGGCTTTACTTACAAAATAATTCTTTAAAGCCATTGGATAAACATCACTTAATCTGTAACTCTTTCTGTCCGTAGGCCAGCTTGCTTCATTTGCTGCCTGCGCGATGGTTGCAAATTTGATATTGTTTTTTACGCAAAATTCCATCAGCTCAAGTCCGCCGGTATTCCCGCCCTGGTTTATGACAGTCAGATCAGGTCTGTCCTTTTTTAAAAATTTGAAGCCGTCCACTGAATAGCTTAATTGCTGTGAAGCAGGAAGGATCCTGTTGATGATCTTTTTTAATTTGGAATTATCCGTATTATATCTGACCTTGATATTCTTGGAGCCAAGCCTTAGTATTTCATCAGGGATATGTACCCATCTCGGAATGCTTACATTTACTTTATAACCTTCCTTGGACAATCGTAAAGCTGCGTAATACCACAGATATTCACTGCCTCCCCAGGATGATTTATTGGTCGAAATAAAAGAAATTTTTTTCAATATTTATTCAATTCTGTCTCAAAAAAGTTTGCTAAAAATAATTCTAATTTTTTAAAAATACTCACCTTATTTTTTTAGCATACTATTTAACTTATTAATTAACTTAATAACCTTATCAAGATTAAGATTTATAAGCTTTAATTTAATTTTTAATTTATTGTAACTCTCTTTTTGATTTTTATTTAAAGCTTCAGGATCAATTACAGAAAGTCCTAATTTGAGAATTTCTTTATCCCCTGAAGTATATGCCTTCCGGGATTCTGCAAACACAAGACTATTTATAACTTTTACAGCAAGATCACTGTATTCTTTTTTAAGATCAAAATTAAAATTCAGTTCATACTCCTCGTCAACCTTAAATCCGAAAATTTCTTTTAATGCTTCACTGTGAGCGTTCATTCCGTTTTTTAAAGCTATGGAGTTAAAAACATTTATATGTTCATCAAGAAAATTGTTATTGGAAGTCTTGGATCCCAAATGAAATCTGAAATAAGCAAGTTCTTCATTTAATATCTTAATTCTTTCCTGACCATAAATAAAAAGATATTTTATCCACATCTCCTGATCCATGATGAAATGCAGTTTTGTGTTAAGCCCGCCGGTTTCTTTTACAAGATCCAGTTTCATAAATGTCGACGGCTGATGTACATGTACCAGCGCTATAGTTTCAGCTATAGTATCCCTTAACTTTAATTTAACAGTTTTATACCTGTCTTCTCCTTCATAAAAGAATCTGTAATCTCCTGCTATAATATCTGTAACAGATGGATCATAATTTTCCACAAGCTTTTGAAAACAATTTCTGTCATAATAATCATCACTGTTGATCCAGTTAAACAGCTCACCGGTACATTCTGCCAATCCTTTATTGATCGCTTCAGACTGTCCTGAATCTTTTTCACTTATCCAGTATTTGATCCATTTACCATACTTTTTGATTATCTCTACGGAATTATCTGTGCTTCCTCCGTCTATGATTATATATTCAAGGTTTGGATAATTCTGCAATAAAACAGAACGGATTGTTTCTTCAAGATATTGTCCCTGATTATAACTTGGAGTAATTATGGATATCCTTGGAAGAATTTTTAGATTCTCATAATCCGATCCCGGCTTTTCAAAATCCCATGGCCAACCGGTTTTGCCGGCCGGTGGTTCCGGATACTTTGAGATTTTATTCTTTAAAATCAAATCATTTATCATTTGTGCTTTCTATGCATAATAACTGCCTATTTCTTTCAGTAGATTGTTAATTTTCATTTCGGGATCTAAAACTTCTTTAAATAATTTTTTACACCCGGATACCTTCATGTCATATTCGGATTTTATGTTAACTATTCCCTCTTTAATATCCTCTGCTGTATCTATAATATAACCATAATTATATTTTTCATTAAGATAATTGTAAATTTTATTTGAAGTTGTGATCGTAGGTTTGCCAAGCATAATGTATGTTGAAAATTTACCTGATGATAATCCAATCTCTTCTACATTTTTTCCCGAAAATGAATCTTCATAATTAGGAAAATAAACTGCCAGTCCGATAT
>JAGPCH010000362.1 GCA_018058125.1 Ignavibacteria bacterium
GCTCAATAGTTCGGGTGCTGCTTCATTTGTTTTCGATAATGCTCCTTCAGGTACTTATTATTTAGAGATAACACACAGAAATTCACTAGAAACATGGAACGCTTCTCCTTTAGCATTAGCTGTCGGCGGAACTTACAGTTACAACTTTACAACATCAGCATCACAGTCTTACGGAAACAATACAATTCTGACTTCCGGAAGATATTGTGATTACAGTGGTGATGTGACTCAGGAAGGTTCCGTTGATCTGAATGATGTTGTTTCTGTGAATAATGCTTCATCAGTATTTACAACGGGTTATGTAGTTCAGGATGTCACAGGAGATAATCTTGTTGATCTGTCTGATCTGATCATTACATTTAATAATGCGTCTTTGTTTGTTGCAAAGATAACTCCATGACAGTAAATAGTTAACAGTTAATAGTTAACAGTTAACAGTTAATAGTTAATATTTAGCAGTAAAAAGGGATTATTTTTTTATACATTAAACAGCCCGGGGATTATCTCCGGGCTGTTTTGTTTTGAGCAGAAATAAATATTCGCAGATGAGATATTCAATTTGGGTATAATTGAGTATTAAAAAATATCTTTAAAGCTGATATCCTCACAATATTCAATAATAATGTGCATAATAATGGGGTACTTTATTAAAAACCTTTCTTTGAAAAAAATAATACTATTATCTATTTTCAATAACATTTATAAATTAAAAGAATAAAATGAATTTCATTTTTAAAATTACCACCCTACTTTTTTTATTAAGTTTTACGATCCAAAATTCTTATTCACAACAAAACCTAAATGGCTGGTTCTGGGCAAACAGTCAGCCGCAGGCAAATTCTCTTGAATGGGTTCAAATAATTGACGCTACTCATATATATGCAGTAGGTGCCGCGGGAACTTTCATGAAATCTTCAGATGCCGGAGAAACCTGGATAATTAATTCACAGGCAGGTCAGCCTGATCCGTTATTTGGTTCGGGAGGTACATCTGATTTATTGACTGCATGGTTCTTTAATGCAAACACAGGATTTGTTGGCGGTAAATCAAGTTCCGATACAACCTCTGCAATGATCAATAGAACTACTGACGGAGGTAATACTTTTAATTCAGTTGGTATTGGAAATGGTCCCGGTTTTTCAGTAATCAGAGATATTTATTTCATTAATCCAAATACAGGATATCTTTGCGGAACTGACAATGTCGGCACAAGAAAGACAACCAATGGAGGATTGAACTGGACATCTTTACCAAATGTACCTGTTATCAGTTATAACTGTGTTTATGCATTTGATGAAAATAAGATTTTTCTGGGAGTTGAATCAGACGGAAGTCCGGATAGCAGAAGAATTGTAAGAACAACAAACGGCGGTTCAACCTGGATTACAGATACACTTCCCGGTACTATCCCGATTGATATGAAAGATATTGTCTTTCAAAATTCAAATACCGGATATGCAGCAGGAAATGGTACATACTTTGCATCTACAACAAATGGTGGAGTTGACTGGAGTCAGTCTGTGTTTCCGAATAATCAGCAGGGCATATATGGTTTGAAACTTATAGGTTCGACTGTTTATGCATTAGGTTCTTATAACTCATATTATTATACTTCCAATCTTGGTGTAACCTGGGATTCTGTTAACTTCAGTGATCCTTCAAATCTAAATCAGCCTTATACTTTTCTTGTTTATGCGTTTGATATAAATGCAAATGATGCAATAGTTGTCGGTATAAATGGAAAGGTCAATGTCAGTAATGACGGCGGTGCTTCCTGGAGAAATAAAAATTATTCCGTTGGTAATAATATAGACAAATTTGGTAGTGTTTTTGCTCTCAGAGGAACTAATCATGTTTGGGCCGGAGGTACCTCAGGATTGATACTTCATTCAACAAACAGCGGAACAAACTGGACCGCACAGCAAACTACTGCAAATTATGCTATCAGGGATTTTGATATGCTAAATTCTACAACAGGATATGCAGTAGGAGGGGATCCTTTCTTTGGTGCAATTGGATACTGTTATAAAACTACAAACGCAGGAACTAACTGGACTCAATTAACAATACCTAATTCAAATTCTGTAAGATTTACTGTGGATTTTGTTGATGCCAATACAGGTTGGATTGCAGGACTGGCAGGTTTAATTTCAAAAACTACTAATGGTGGCGGAACCTGGGTAAATCAGGCATCACCCCTTTCTTCTACAATTGCTGATATTGATATGGTCAATGCTAACACCGGATATTTATCAAGCGGACAAAATATACTTAAAACCACTAATGGTGGAAATAACTGGAACCTTACAAACACATTACCGGCACAGAATTTCACTAAGATTAATACTTTTTCAAGCACTGAATTATATGTTGGAGGCGGGCAGAGTATCTATAAATCTACAAATTCCGGTACTACCTGGACATCAACACCTACGTCTTCTTCCCTTGCTTCTATAAGAGATATGGATTGGACCGATATAAATAATGGAATTATTGTTGGTACTCAGGGATATACTGCAAAAACCAGTGATGGCGGATTAACCTGGACTAACAGAAATACAGGGACATCTTCTATTGACGGAGTTTCCATGCGCAGCAAGGATACTACTTTTTGCGCAGCCGGTCTGAATGACTTTGGAGCAATTTTAAGACTATATGATGGATCAACCAATATTTCTCTGAATTTAACAATAGGAATTCAGGGATTCTGGAACGGAGCTACGCAGGTAAGTGATACAGTTGATATTCATCTGATGAATTCAGTTTCGCCATTCAATGAGATAGAAGCAGTTACAGGAGTCTTGAATACAAATGGGCAGGGAACTTTCATATTCAGTTCTGCACCAACTGGAAATTACTATATAAAGATCACACACAGAAATTCTCTCGAGACATGGAATGCATCACCGATTGCTTTAGGTGTTGGCGGAACTGTAAATTATAATTTTACAACATCAGCATCACAGGCATACGGAAACAATATTATACTTACTTCAGGAAGATATTGTGATTACAGCGGTGATGTTACTCAGGAAGGTTCTGTAGATCTTAATGATGTTGTTTCTGTGAATAATGCTTCATCAGTATTTACAACCGGCTATGTTGTCCAGGATGTAACGGGAGATAATCTTGTAGATCTGTCTGATCTGATC
>JAGPCH010000363.1 GCA_018058125.1 Ignavibacteria bacterium
ATGGAAGCTAAACCCGAACACGTCCTTGATATTGGTGTTGAGTGGACTGCAAAACAGTGCGAAGAGCTTCTTAACAAAGGCGTCCCTTTACTTCATTTTTATATTATGCTGAATTCCAAACCGATTACTAAACTCATGAATAGACTTAACATATAATAATTTCTGATTTTTCTATCAATAATTTTTAAACAAAAAGACCGGTCATTACAACCCGGTCTTTTTTATTTCACAAATTTTCTTTTTGCTTTTACAACCGTGTTTGCAATAATCAAACCTGCGGTAATTGTAAAAGCTATCATAAACATTTCCATAAACTGTTTCTGTGCATCCGGTGCACCCTGAGCTGCCGCTATCAACCCGCGGAAGCCTGAGCTTCCTCCGACTAAAACCATTATTGCGGGAAGAAATATTATTGAGCCGGGACGTCCTGTTTTTCTCTGCCAGATATTAGCATAAGTTCCGATTGCAAACGAGCCAAGAAGATTGCCAAAATTATTGCTGAATACATAGCTTCCGTACAATACTCCAATATAACCAAGAAAGCAGCAGATAAAAGCCCAGATAAAATCTTTGTATGAAGTTTGGAAAACAATAACCAATCCGAAAAATAGTAAAGCAAGAAACATCCATTTGAAAACCGGATCGATCGGAAGCGAAACGGCTGCCGGTATTGTAATGAATATTCCTGCAAGCATAAATCCAAACCAGGCGCCCGCAAATTGTTTTAACAGATAAACTATCCCGTTTAAAAGATTTCCCAATCCGGGTATAGCGTGATTATTTAACAGTTCCTGAATTCCTACACTGATACCATACCCGGGAATCAGAATAATAATAGCTGATAGAGTTACAAGTACATAATTCAGCTCGGGTATATAATATTTGCAAAGTATCGAAAGAAAACCCGTGACAAAAGCTGTTGTGACAGGTATGCTGTCAGAAAGAATTCCGCCTTTCCCTTGGGACAACTGAATCATTAAAAAAACAATAATGCTGAAAATACCTGAAAAAAGAATATCCATCCATCCGCCGGCTAATATTGCGGCAAAACCTGTTGCAACAAATACATAACTTACAGCTATCCAAATCTCCCCGTATGTATTTTCAATTTTATCAAATGAGTTTATTTTCTCTATTGCATCTTCAATGCTTAGATTATCTGATAATATCTCATTCACAAGTTTATCTAGCTTTGCAAGTTTGGTCATGTTAAAAGTACTGCCGGGTACGTTCGCAAGATTTATTTTTTGCCAGTAATCATCATTCTCTCTGAATGCAAACATTATATGATTTGGAGATGACCGGTATTCACCATCTATCTCAAACTTCTTTGAAAGTCTGAGCAAATATTCTACGATCTGACCATCAGGTGTACCAAACGAATGCGCAGCTTTCCCAAAATTAATGATAAGTTTGCAAATCTTATCGTATTCCTTTACTTCAGATTTTTCTGTCTTTATCAATTAAAATAAATTGTATTAACGAATGGGTTTGTAAGTAAATTTATAGTAGTATAAATATTAAAATAATAATACTCAGGAATTTTAAACTATGATAATAATCCGTCAAGGTTTTCATGTGCAGATGCAAAACCTTGTTCAAAACCCATTTCTACGATCTTTGCAAGATCCTCTTCAGTTGAGAATGTGATTTCGACATTTACTGTCGTCGCGTTTTCTGAAGCGTTAAAAGAAGTTTTCCAATGCATCTTTGGAAACTCTTTATTTTCATTTCCATTTTCATCACAAAAAAAATCGATCCCTTCAAAGCTTTCCATTGGAGCGATGTTTTGATATATGTCCTTATTCCATATTTTTTCACCGTCAGGTCCGCTCATATAATACAGCCAGTGACCCCCGTTCCTGAAATCCATTGTCTTTGTAACTGCTTTCCAGGGCTTAGGTGCCCACCACTGATCCAGTATTTTACTGTCTGTCCATGCATTCCAAACTTTTTCCAGAGGAGCTGCAAATTCTCTTTTTATCAGTATTTTTTTCTCTGCCGGAATTTTTGTGTAAATTGTCTTTTCCATAATGTTTTTTATTTTTTAATTGGTTAATAATTTGTCAAGATTGTTGAAACGGTCTTCCCACATCTGTTTGAAGGGATCTATCCAGTCATCTACCTCTTTTATCTTTTCAGGACAAAGCTCACAAAACCTTTTGCGACCGTCCTGCCTTATTTTTACAAGTCCGCATTCATTCAGGATCTTAATATGTTTTGAAATTGCAGGTCTGCTGATCTCAAATTTATCCGCAACCGAATTCAGGTTCATTTGCTCTTTTGCAAGAAGACTGATTATTTCCCTTCTAATCGGATCCGCTATTGCCTGAAATACATCTCTTCGCATTTTAAGATTATTTAGCTTTAATGTGTAACCATTCGGTTACAAATATATGAACTTTAATTTTTTTTTGCAACTGCTTTTTTAAATATTTCAGGAGAGTGGTGACGTTGATCTTTTATACTGTTGCTCAGCTTGTCTTATGAATCTGTATTGATCAGTGAAGTGTGATGCTTATTTTGAAATTTCTTTAACTCTGAATTCTACTATCTTTTTGATAAGATCAAAAGGAATCTTTTCATTTAATGAAAACTGTATAGATCCTTTGCCCGTCTTGTATTTATAAAGTTCTTTCTGAAATGCCTTATTGCCTGTAGGTAAAGCGTAGAATCCGATATGATTTTTATATGCGGCAAAATAAACCAGTACTTTCTTCATTTTAAAAGCGGGCATGTTATAGCTGATGGTTTCATCTGCTTCGGGTGCAGCCTTTTTTATTGTCTCGCGGATCTGTTGCAGAATTGAGCGAATCTCTTTTGGGAAAGCTTCGATGTATTCATCTATGCTCTTTGGTTTTAAATTATTCATAATGCTATTTAATTATAAATTTTTATATGGAATCAATTGACGCGTTTCAAAAACATAATCTGTATTTTCATTTTTCCTAACATTAATGAGTTTGATAAGTCCATACAAATTAATATATATTCCAATACTTATACCAATTATATATTCAGTGATAGATAAAACATTATATTGAATAAGGAAGGCAAAGAACATACAGGATATGGGAAGAAATAAAAACATTGCCGTGAACTGACCCGGATTATAAAAAGTCTTTGCTTTGATGTTCATTACAAATG
>JAGPCH010000364.1 GCA_018058125.1 Ignavibacteria bacterium
ACAGGATACTATCTGTCCTCTCGATGCGACAGTACTTCATGCTACAGGAGCGTGCGGGGATAAAATTCAGTGGCAAATGTTTAATTTCACTTCTAACTCATGGGAAGATATTGGCGGGGCTACATCAGTAGACTTTAATACTAATAAGCTTCAAGTATCAACTCTTTATAGAGTTATTATTTCAAACGGTCCGTGCACATTCAGCGCAATTTCGAATACTCAGTGGGTTATAGTGCAGCCGGTAATGTCCGCCGAAATTTCTTATGACCCCGCGAACAGACCTTGCGCGCCATTAATTTGCCCTGATATTACTTTGAATGCAACTGTTAATTTAATGGGAAATACCTTAGATGATAATACCTATTTCGAATGGTATAATGGAGGTGCTCCGGTTACTGGTGTGCCAAGAAATGCCTTAAACATTACTACTTCAACACCGGGGGATTATTACATCAGAATCACCAATTCTGTTACTAATAACACTGATGTTTCCCAAAGATGCGGAATTTTTGAATCTAACCGTATCACAGTATCTCCTCTGACAGTTTCGATTTCCGGTCCTAACTGTGTCTGCATTCCGGGAAGCTTTACTTATACAGCTAATTCAAATTGTAGCAATGTCACATATCAATGGTATCTGAATGGAAACCTATTGCCTGCAATAACATCTGCTTCAGCGAATGTTAATATTGCAAATGATGGAGATGTTCTAAAAGTGGTAATTACCGGACCTATTGGAGGATGTACAGCAGAAAGTTCTGTGACAATTCACGGATGTTCAGGCTGTCAATAAATAAAAATTATTTGTGAATGCGGATAAATTCTATCCGCATTCTTTTATAAAATAAAGAAATCTTATGAAAAAATTATTTTTAATTTTATTAATTTTTGTAACAATTTGTACAGGAGTACTAAAGTCTCAAGTACAAGTAATTCTCACTCAGCCGCCGCCCTTTCAGTTTAATCTAGACAAACTGTGGAAGGTAACTTTAATTAATTCCGGTCCGGAAGAGAATGTTTACATACAGGGAGAAGTCAAAAAAAACTCCGGTTTTCTTGTTGAAGCAAGGTCTTCAAATTTTTTAATGAGGACAGGAACAAGGAAAGTTTCTGCCGGAGAAATAAGCCCTGTTGATGTTAAAAAATATTCAAACGAATTTGATGAAGCATTGAAGAGAACGGGTTACTTCCCGAATGGTACCTATGATGTTTGTGTATATGTAAAGTCGGCTATAACTAATAATATTTTAGGTAGTTATTGCTTTACAACTGAAACTTTTATTTTTTCACCTCCAACATTAACATTTCCTAATGATAATGAAATCCTCTATAATATGCCGGTATTTTCATGGATGCCACCTCTACCTCTTCCTTCCGGTGCGGTTTCATACAAGGTAATCATTAAACAAATTCTTCACGGGCAATCTACTGTTCAGACTTTCAACTCTGTTCCAAGCTGGTTTGAAATTACAAACCTAAGAGCAACAGTATTGAATTATCCTTTAAGTGCTTTAACATTGGAAAAAAGACAAAAATACGCATGGAGAGTAGACACATATATAGATGGAAATTTTGCTGTTTCAAGTGAACTGCGGACATTCACGTTGGGTGACCATTTTTCGGAAGATACATTAAAACATTTTTCAGGCAAATCAAGCTCAGTAAATGAAAATTTTTTAAGTAATGTTTCATTTTTAGGAAATCTGGGTATCGGTTCTGGAATTGAAGATAACAAAATGTTTTCGAGAAAAAAGAAATCACATCTTAATTTAGAAAGTGCCGAAAGCAATTTTTCCATTGATTACAAGATGAATTACTCTTACTCAAATTCTGTACCTCCTTTTTCAAAGTCCGACAGACAATATTTGAATGTTATTTTTACTCCGAAAATCACTATTGGTGATATTCCATTTGCATTGGATATTTATGTTGATACACGTCAAAAAAGCGATCTGCAGAATATAAATACATTTTCAAATCTTCTTAACTTCGGAAAGTTCAGAACATTTATTGAAACTAAGCTGAAGCAGAAAAAAGAAGAAATAGAAAAAAAATTCAAATCGAAAATTGAACAATCTGTCGGTGAAGTCAAGGATAAACTGATTTCGAATCAGGAGGATGAATTAAAAAACGCAAAATCTTCCCTGCCATTTTACTTAAAATTTTTCTCTCATTTTAACGAGCTGAGTTTATTTGATAACTATCCTGTGTTTACAAAAAATACACTCAGTGGTGTGAAACTTACCGGAGCAAATATAGATTTTTACCCGGGCATTGTTTATATGGCTTACGCAGGCTTCAATAATTTGCAGGCAATAAAAGATTCTGTTTACAGAAGAAGTTTAAATGCAGGAAGATTCGGAGTAGGGAATAAAAATGAATCTCATTTTCATTTTGGAATACTAAAAGCCAATGACGACGAATATTCAATTAATGCAGAAAATGTAATTAGCGGAGTTACACCAAAAGAGAATGTTGTTCTCAGTTCAAATGCTCAAATAAATCTATTCAAAGATAATTTTTCACTAGGGGGTGAAGTTTCGGGTTCAATGCTGACTCGTGATAAATTTTCTCCGGAAATAACTTCCGATGAAATCCCCTCTATTGTAAAAAATCTTCTAAATCCAAAGCAAAGCAGTCAGTTTGATTATATGTTTGAAATAAATTCTCAGGTTAAAATTCCCAAGACGGAAACTCAAATTGAAACAGCGTTTCAGTACCTGGGACCTGGATATATAACATTAGGGGCTCCCGATTTGAAACCGGATAAAAAATTATTTAAAATAAAAATTGAACAGAAATTATTTCAGGATAAAGTAAGCGTTAACCTGACTTTTAATAAATCAAGCAATAATGTGGCAGGATTTAATTCAGTAACTAACAGTCTAAGTACGCTTAATATTTCTCTGAAGGCGGCATTTAAGGACTACCCATATTTTGTGGCTGTTTACTCTCCTAACTCTATTGATAATGCCGGAGTAAGCGATTCATTACGAAATAAATCAGGTTCGGATATTTATATGCTTAATTCCGGATACAATCTACCGGGCAGATCATTAAGTAGTTTCATTTCCGGAACATTATTCATTATTAATAATTCATCACAACAGATTAACAGTAGCTTTAAAAATCTAAATGCAACAC
>JAGPCH010000365.1:0-1769 GCA_018058125.1 Ignavibacteria bacterium
TCTGGGAATTTGCTACAGCGGTAATGGGAATAGTACTCGGAATAAATCCATTTGACGAACCGAATGTAAAAGAGAGCAAAGACAATACGGGTGAAGTTTTAAAATATTATGAAGAGAATGGAAAACTACCCGAACAAGATCCGGAAGCTAAGACCGAAGGCTTGAAGATTTATTTTGATGAGGAATTGTTTTTAAAAAATTCTTCCGGGAAGAATACTTTAATTAAAGGTAATATTGAAAATAATTTAAATTACTTTTTTGATCAGATAAAAAAGGGAGATTATACAGCTATCATGGCTTATATTCAGAAAGATAAGCTCAGCGAAAAATATCTGCAGAAGATCAGAGAGTTGATAAGAAGCAGCAAAGCAATGGCTACCACTGTCGGATATGGTCCGAGATTTTTACATTCCACAGGGCAGCTTCATAAGGGAGGAGCAGACAACGGTGTATATATTCAGATAGTTGCGGATGATACGCGTGACATTGCCATTCCCGGCAGACCATATACATTCAGCATTCTGAAACAATCACAGGCTGTCGGTGATTATGAATCATTAGTAAAGCACAATCGAAGAGTCATAAAGATTGATCTTGGAAAAGATATTAACAAAGGGTTTAAGGAATTATACAAAACATTAAAAAAAATTTTATAAACATACATTTGAATATTATTAAATGAATGAGTTTTGAAAATTAACTATTTAAGATTAATTTTAAATTAAAATTTAATATAAGGAGTAATTCATGCAAATTGGATTTATTGGTCTTGGAAAAATGGGAGCTTTTATGGTGGAGCGTCTTTTAAAAGACGGACATGAGGTAGTTGTTTACAACCGTTCCCATGAAAAAATAAAAGAGATAGAAAAGAAAGGAGCTAAAGGAGCATACTCACTGGAGGAGCTTACGGAAAAGCTTAACGAACCAAAACTTATATGGATGATGATACCGTCAGGAGATACCGTAACGAGAATGATCGAATCTCTTGTACCTTTGCTTTCCAAAGGAGATATTCTAATAGATGGCGGAAATTCATATTATAAAGATTCTGTAAGAAGATCAGATGAATTGAAAACTTTGGGAATAGATTATCTTGATGTTGGGACAAGCGGAGGCATATGGGGATTACAGATCGGATACTGTGTAATGATAGGCGGCGAGAAGAAGATATTTGAACATTGCGAACCAATATTCAAATCTCTGGCTCCTCCAGAAGGCTACAAATACATTGGATCAAGTGGAGCAGGACATTACGTTAAAATGGTTCATAACGGAATTGAATACGGAATGATGCAGGCATTTGCAGAAGGATTTGAACTAATGCATGCATCTGATTACAACATTGATCTTGAAGGTGTTGCAAGTCTCTGGGGAAAAGGAAGTGTTGTAAGATCCTGGCTGCTTGAACTTCTGACCGACGCTTTAAAAGATGATAAAGATCTGAAAGAGATCAAAGATTATGTGGAAGATTCGGGCGAAGGAAGATGGACAGTACTCGACGGTATCGAAAAAAGCATTCCGCTTCCGGTGATAACTGAATCTTTGTTCATGAGATTCAGATCAAGACAGGAGGAATCTTACGGAGCAAAGATACTGGCTGCTTTAAGAAATGAGTTTGGCGGACATAATATACATAAGAAGTAGTTAAAAGTTAAAAGTTAAAAGTTAAAAGTTAAAAGTTAAAAGTTAAAAAAATGATTCCAGATGAAATAAGTGATACGAAAGAAGTTTTTGCAGAAAAATCAAAAGTACCTGAAGCCTGTATTATG
>JAGPCH010000365.1:1869-3136 GCA_018058125.1 Ignavibacteria bacterium
AGTTAAAAGTTAAAAGTTAAAAGTTAAAAGTTAAAAGTTAAAAGTTAAAAAAATGATTCCAGATGAAATAAGTGATACGAAAGAAGTTTTTGCAGAAAAATCAAAAGTACCTGAAGCCTGTATTATGGTAATATTCGGTGCAAGCGGAGATCTTACAAAACGAATGCTGATTCCGGATTTATATAATGTTTACAGAGATAAACTTTTACCTGAAAATTTTACAGTACTGGGATTTTCGAGAAAAGAATTTGATGATCAGAGTTTTAGAAATTCAATGAAAGAAGCAGTTATCCAATTTACAGATGATGATATAATAGATGTAGATATCTGGAATAAATTTGAAAAGAACATTTATTATATGACGGGAAATTATGATGACCCGGAATCCTACAAAGTGCTCAGTAGTAAACTGGATATACTCGATAAAGAAAAAAATATAAAAGGAAACAGATTGTTTTATCTGGCAGTACCACCCGATTCACTTTCACCAATATTAAAGAATCTGGCTGCATGCGGATTGAATGTAAACAACAGCAACAGATCATGGACCAGGATCATTCTCGAAAAACCGTTTGGTCATGATCTCGAATCAGCATTAATCTTAAATAAAAAAGTAAGACAATATTTCACCGAAGATCAGATCTACAGGATTGATCATTATCTGGGTAAAGAATCAGTTCAGAACATACTTGTTACAAGATTTGCAAACGGAATATTTGAACCAATCTGGAACAGGAATTACATAGAATACATCGAGGTCACTTCTTCTGAGAGCATCGGAATTGAAAACAGGGGCGGATATTATGATAATGCAGGTGCTTTGAGGGATATGGTGCAGAATCATTTATTGCAGTTAGTCGGATATACCGCGATGGAACCTCCATCTACATTTGATTCAAAATCAATCCGGGATGAATCTTTAAAGGTCTTTCAGGCGCTTCGTCCTATAAATATTGATGATGTTGCAAAAACCGTATTACGCGGTCAGTATACTTCTTCAAACATTCGGGGAAAATATTCTCCGGGATACCGTGATGAGGATGGAGTACATAAACATTCCAGAACAGAGACTTTTATTGCAATGAAATTTTTTATTGATAACTGGAGATGGGGAGGAGTGCCTTTTTACATTCGAACAGGGAAAAAATTACCAACAAGAGTCACTGAAATTGTTATACACTTTAAACCTACACCATACAGACTATTTAAGAGTTTAAATGATATAGCGGAATCATACAATATGCTTGTCATAAGAATCCAGCCGGAT
>JAGPCH010000366.1 GCA_018058125.1 Ignavibacteria bacterium
TTTGCCCAAGCTTTTCTCCGCGGATTTTAACTTCTTCTACTAAATTCTCCATTTATGATATTTGAATTAATTGGTGAATTTCAAATTACCGATTATATAAAAATTTTGCAATGGATTTATTTAGACTTAATATTGATAACGCCTTTAATTGATGTTATTACTGTGTTTAAAAAATAAAAAGCCGGCAAGTTTACACTGACCGGCTTTGACAAAACATATACAATAAAACATGAGTAGGTATTTTCTAGAATCAAATCAAAAATGCAATTCTATATAGGTTACTTCTAAATTAAGGCATTTAGGTTATAATTGTCTTATTTTGGCGGTTGATTAATTAGCAGCCAGTATAATCCTAAATCTGCGACAGCTTTTGCAAACTGATCGAAATCAACCGGCTTCACAACATAGCTGTTTACTCCATATTTGTAACTTGTAATAATATCGTGTTCTTCTTTAGAGGAAGTCATGATTATGACAGGAATGGATTTTGTTCTTTCATCTGATTTGATCTGTTTCAATACTTCTAGTCCGTCTACCTTAGGCATTTTTAAATCAAGCAAGATAATTTTTAAACCGTTTTTTATGGAACCGTTTGAATATTCTCCTTTAGCAAAAATAAAATCCAGAGCTTCCGCCCCGTCTTTTAAATGAATAAGATTATTACCTAAATTGTATTTATTTAGTGAGCGGATAGTCAGCTCGGCATCAGTAGGATTATCTTCAACAAGAAGTATTTCATAATGATTTTTCTCCATAAATTTTTGTTTAATTTATCTAAAAATTTAATTATACCATGCCAAGGTAACTTAATATTATAATTTATTACTTAAAAAAAAATACTTTAAAGTTTTCGACTTTCAGAAGGGGATATCAGAGAAGAGCTTTGTTTATCTAGAAACCAGCATAAATTACCGGATGTAAGGTTAACTTTTGAAGCGGGAAAGAACATACTTTCAGTATCATGGCTGATAATTTTTGCTACTACGCTGCTTTTTTCTTTTCCGGTGATAAAGAAAGCACCGTCCAAAGAATTATTTATTATACTTCCGGTTACTGTTATTCTTTGCTGTCCTGAAATGGGTTTTTTTACAGATTCACATATCTTATCCGAAGTAAACAGATCTAATCTATCCGGGAAAATTGACGCTGTATGTCCGTCTTCACCTAAGCCTAACATAATAAAATCAAAACAAGGCAAACTATTTTTGTTGATAAGTAAATCAGAAATTTCATTTGAATACCTAATTGCTTCTGCATAGGGCTCATCTTCTCCTCTTATTCTGTGAATGTTTTTATCAGGAATATTTATTTTATCAAAGAGATTCTCCTTTGTCATTTTGAAATTACTTTCATCAGATGAAGGGGGAACGCAGCGTTCATCTCCCCAGAAAAAATGAACTTTTTCCCAATTTATCTTATCGGAATATTTTTCTGCAAGAATTTTAAAAATAATTTTAGGAGTGCTTCCTCCTGAAAGCGCTATATTGTATTTATCCTTCTTCCTTACTTCATCTGCAAAATAGTCTGAAAATGATTCAGCAAGTAATCCAGGTGTTTCAAATATTTTTATAACTTGAGTCATTCTTACAATTCGCAATATGTTCCGTCATCGGAAAGATTTTTACAAGGGTAACGCCAGGTAACGTTTTTATCTTCTATTAATTCATCGGCATTTTCCGGTCCCCACGTACCGGCAGGATATCCGTAAATTTTAATACCCGGATTATTTGCCCAAGCCTTTTGAATTGGAGCCAAAAATTTCCATGCCGCTTCTACAACATCTCCGCGTGAATAAAGTGTAGAATCACCCATCATGCAGTCATAAATCAATCTTTCGTAAGCATCAGGGATATGTACATTTCCTAAATCTTTATAATGAAAATCCAGATTAACCGTTCTCAAATCGAAACCGCCTCCGGGGACTTTCATACTGATTTTCAATAGTATACCTTCATCAGGCTGAATTCTTATTATTAACTGATTGCAGGTACTGCAATCATCAGTTTGCCCGAACAACGAATGCGGTGTGGGTTTAAAATGAATAACTACTTCTGTAACCCTTGTCGGCAGTCGTTTACCTGTTCTTATATAAAAAGGAATACCTCCCCAGCGCCAGTTATCTATGTAAAATTTCAGAGCAACGTATGTCTCAGTTTTAGAATCCGGATTAACATCTTCTTCTTCACGATATCCTTTTACATGTTCGCCTCTTATATTAGAAGAAGTATACTGTCCTCTTATCGCAAACTTTTCAACATCTTCTTCTTTTATGGGACGCAGTGATTGAAACACTTTTAAAGTTTCATTTCTTATCGCATCCGAAGCAAACGAAGACGGAGGTTCCATTGCAACAAAACTTACAACCTGCAGCAGATGATTCTGAACCATATCTCTTAAAGCCCCTGCATTGTCATAGTAACTGCCTCTGTTTTCCACTCCTATACTTTCAGCTGAGGTAACTTCAACATGATGAACATAACTTCTGTTCCAAAGAGGTTCAAAAATTCCGTTTGAAAATCTTGTTACCAATAAATTTTGAACTGTTTCTTTACCTAAATAATGGTCAATTCTGTAAATCTGATTTTCTTTGAAAATTTTATGCAGCTCATTGTTTAATTCAATAGCAGAATCTAAGTCATATCCGAATGGTTTTTCTATAACAAGCCTTCTGAATCCTGCAGTTTGGTCCTGCAAATTATGTTCACCCAGGCACGCTGCTATAGAAGAGTATGCGCTCGGTGGAGTGGCAAGATAAAAAATGATATTTCCATCCAATGAAAATTTTCCATTAATTTCTTCTATTCGTTCCTTCAATCTCCCATAATCTTGTGATGTTTTAGTATCAATTGCAGAGTAATGCAGTTTTTTTAAAAATTCAGGAATATCACCATTTGTTGAATCCTTAACAAAATCTTTTATGCTCTCCGTCATTGTTTCTCTGAAACTTGCATCTGAGAAATCGCTTCGTGCTGCACCCAATATTGCAAATTTTTCCGGCAGTACGTTTTGCTTGTAGAGCTCAAAGATCGAAGGGATTAGTTTTCGTTTAGTTAAGTCACCGGAAGCTCCGAATATTACTATAAGGCAATTTTTTGGTTTCTCCATTTACTGTTGTTCTTCCTTTTTAACGGCGTG
>JAGPCH010000367.1 GCA_018058125.1 Ignavibacteria bacterium
AGAGGTTGAAATGATCTGGAGTGATACAGACTGGAGTCAACCGGACAGCAATCAGCAGGAAATCGAATTCAATAATTTTATCAAAGCCGACAGAGAAAAAGTATTCTCTCTGGAAAAACCGCCTTTGATGAGATTCAATCTTATTGATCTTGGAAATCATACTTATAAATTCATCTGGACATTTCATCACATCCTTATGGACGGCTGGAGCTATCCTGTCATTCAGAAAGAAGTGTTTGAGATCTACAGAGATCTGAAGGAAAATAAAGATACCGAACTTCCCCGCCCTGCTTCATTCAAAGAATATATACTCTGGCTTAATCAAAAGAATCAAAAGGACAAAACTGTTTCAGATAAATTCTGGATTAAAGAACTTTCAGGGATGGATTCACCAACTCCTATGCCTGCTGATTTCAGTTCGATTGAAAAAATATCAGAAGAAACTGCTGAGCTTGGAGTTAAACTCTCACCTGAGATCACAACACAATTACGGGAACTCGCTAAAAATAATCTGATCACACTTAACACAATTATTCAGGCTGCATGGGCTTATATTTTAAGTACATACAGAGGTGAAGCAGATGTTATCTTTGGCGGAACTGTTTCAGGAAGAAATCCCGAGTTAAAAGGCATTGAGAAAATGGTTGGTATGTTTATCAATACTCTTCCGGTCAGAGTTAAAATAGACAGAGAGAAAAATATCAAAGACTGGCTTGAAGAAATTCAAAACAGCCATATAGAACGGGATCAGTTTTCTTACAGTTCATTGATTGATATACAGAAATGCAGCAGCATCCCCTCTGTTCAGAAGATGTTTGATAACATTCTTGTATTTGAAAATTATCCGCTTGATAAATCTTTTGAAAATGGAATTGCAGGCATAAAGATAACTGATGCATACGCAAATGAAAGAACAAATTTTCCATTGACAATTTTAACCGCTCCGGGTGAAACATTAGGCATAAACATTCTCTATCACAGATCAAAATTCAGTGAGCTTACTATTCAAAACA
Source organism: Ignavibacteria bacterium (assembly GCA_018058125.1). Lineage (GTDB taxonomy): Bacteria > Bacteroidota > Ignavibacteria > Tepidaquicellales > Tepidaquicellaceae > JAGPCH01. Next base: position 1,014 of record JAGPCH010000367.1, read on the forward strand.
TTCTAAATAATTTTGAAGAATTCTTTAAAAGCATTCTAAAAAATTCTGATGGGAAAGTTTCTGATATTTCAATTTTATCGGATGAGGAAACCAATAAGATCCTTTACGATTGGAATGATACATATAAAGAATTTCCGGATAAAGAATTTGTTCAAAAATTGTTTGAAGAACAGGCTGAAAAGAATCCCGGTAAAACAGCGGTTGAGTTTGGAGATAAAGCGTATACTTACCTTGAGTTAAATGAAAAAGCTAATCAGATCGCAAACTATCTTATTAAACTTGGAGCAAAGCCGGGTGTATTGGCAGGTATTTGCATAGAGCGTTCATTTGAAATGCTGGCGGCTCTTCTGGGAATTCTGAAATCGGGATGTGCATATGTTCCAATGGATCCTACTTATCCTGAAGACAGACTTACTTTCATGACTGAAGATTGTGATCTTCCGTATATTCTGACGAGTAGCATTGCAGCTGATAAGCTTCCGCAGACAAAAGCAAAACATATTAAACTTGATGAAGACTTCGAAATTATTTCGAAAGAGAGTAAGGAAAATCCTGATGTGAAATTCACTCCGGAAGATCTTGCTTATGTGATCTACACCTCAGGATCTACCGGTAAACCAAAGGGCGTATTGATGAAACATGAAGCGCTTGCCAATTTACTTAAATGGCAGCTAGACAGTCATAAGTTTGAAAATGATCTGAGGGTATTACAATTTACATCTCTGAGTTTTGATGTTTCGTTTCAGGAAATATTTTCTACATGGTTATCCGGCGGAACGCTCATACTCATGTCAGACACTGAAAGAAAAGACTTGTCAGAAGTATTGAGAATTATAAGTGAGAAAAAAATACAAAGATTATTTCTACCTTTCATTGCATTACAGGAGATCGCTGAACTTCATAATTTATCAAAGAATAAAATACTTTATCTTCAGGAAGTAATCACTGCAGGCGAACAGCTTCAGAGCACACCTGCAATTATTTCACTCTTTAAAGAATTGAAAGACTTTACTTTTTCAAATCATTACGGACCTTCAGAAGCCCACGTGGTAACGAGTTACACATTAGACAATGATCCTGACAAATGGGAGAAGCTCCCGCCTGTCGGGAAGCCTGTTTACAATGTGCAGATGTATATTCTTAATTCCTCTTTAAAACCTGTCCCTGCGGGTGTCGCCGGCGATCTGTATATCGGCGGTAAATGTCTGGTAAAAGGATATCACAATAGTGAAGCACTTACAAAGGAAAAATTTATTGATAATCCGTTTTATGAAAATTCTAAAAAAGGAATTAGTAAAAAAATATATAAGACAGGAGACAAAGCAAGATATCTTCCGGATGGTAACATAGAATATCTCGGCAGAACGGACAGACAGATTAAGCTGAGAGGTATCAGAATTGAGTTAGGTGAAATTGAAACAGTGATTTCGGAATATCCCGGAATAAAAAGCGCTGCGGTGATCGTTAAAGAATCATCATCCGGAGATAAGAAATTAGTTGCTTATTTTGTACCGGTGGAAAAAGATACCGGTAATATTGAACATTCCGATTTAAAAAAATATCTTGCATCAAGATTACCCGAAGTGATGGTTCCGAATATTTACCTGAAGCTTGATGAAATGCCAGTTACAGGTACAGGTAAAACAGATCAGCAAAGACTCCCCTCTCCTGATTTTGGAGCAGGTGCAGAAAAAGAAAATTACTGCGAACCAAAAGATGAACTTCAGCTTCAGCTTGTAAAGATATGGGAGAAAGTACTGGGAGTTCAGAAAATTGGAATCAGAGATAATTATTTTGATCTCGGTGGACACTCGCTTCTGGCAGTTCGATTGATAGGTTATATAGAGAAACTCACAGGCAAGAAACTCCCATTGTCATCATTTGTAACTTCACCTACTGTAGAGCAGCAATCAGAAATTTTAAAGAACGACGGATGGAAGCCATCCTGGAAATCTTTGGTAGCTATCAAACCCGGCGGATCCAAGATTCCATTTTTCTGCGTTCCGCCAGCTTCCGGATCTGCAATACATTTTCAGGAAATGATACAGTACATTCCGGATGATCAGCCGATGTATATACTTGAACCGATAGGACTTGACGGAAAAGAACCTCCTCATTATAC
>JAGPCH010000368.1 GCA_018058125.1 Ignavibacteria bacterium
CGGTATCAATCGAATTAGATAAATAATAAGCAGTTGTATTCCATTCTGGATATTTTGCGACAGAGGAATCCACCACCGGCGCTATTTTGAAATCACCTGATGTAGAATAATACCAGGGATTTTTACCTGTGTTTTTAATGGTAATAATAACTTTATATTTCTCGCCTGCATTCATGAACTCAGGAATGTCAATATACATGAACTCAGAATTGTTACCTTCGGCATCAGATGAAAATAATCCTGAGTTATCTGCAACAGTAACCATGTTTGCAGTATATTCCCCAAAGAACTGATCATTCTTTGTCATAACCCACCGGCAGTTATAAGTACCGGATTGCAGAGGAGCAGTGATCTTGAAAAGAAACATTACTTTTTCATTCGGATTGACATCGTAAGGAAGCGATACTTCTTTTATTCCCCAGACATCTGCCTGAAACATGTTATCAGCCTGATCAAAAAGTGAAAGTTTAAAGTTATCACTCTTAGTCCATTTGTTGATGCCGCTGTTGAACATATTAATGGTTACAACAAATTCTTCCCCGGGCTTCATATTTTCCGGGATGTCATAATTAATTATTTTAGAATTATCTCCGGTCGGGGAGACACCGTTTAATGTATTATCCTGAGCTTTAAGATTGGTTTTAAAAAATATTAATAACAGAATTATTGATAAGATTATTACTTTTTGAATTTTATACATATTTCCTTTCTTATTTAATAGTTTTAATGCCATAGTAAAATGCATACTCAAATTCATAATAATATATATTAGTTTCCATACAAAAAAATAAAATTTACACTTTCTTATCTAAGTGTGATATTAATGCAAAAACATCAAGCTAATACGAATAAATTTGAAAAACTTTCTGTAATTCCAATCCACAGGGTATTTTAAATGAAGCAAAGGCTATGAAAATTAGAAAAGCAACATTTGACAAAGAACTTTCTATAGCTTAAAGCTATGTTTCATTTATTTAAGAGTTTGTATTGGTAATGCGGATGTTTCTCAGCTAAAGAAATTGTCCAAGTGATTTTTGGTAAAACGCGGGATTTTTTATTCAATAGAATATCAGAACACTACGAATGAGCGATTTTTAAATTTTGAATCAAAACTTATTATTAATATTTTTGCATAATTATTCATTCACTAAACAGAAAGAATTATGCAATCAAAAGCTAATACTCCCAATGAGTATCTTGATTCTTTGCCTGACGACAGAAGGAAAGTCATCAGCGAACTCAGAAAGATCATAAAAAAAAATCTCCCCAAAGGATTCAAAGAAGTCATGAGTTACGGAATGCTGGGATTTGTAGTCCCGCATTCAATGTATCCGGAGGGATATCATTGTACTCCCGAGCTGCCATTGCCTTTTCTAAATCTTGCTTCGCAGAAAAATTTTATCGCAATTTACCACATGGGAATCTATGCTGACCCCAAATTGCTGGGATGGTTCACAAAGGAATTTCCAAAACACAGCAAATCAAAACTTGACATGGGTAAAAGCTGTATCCGGTTTAAAAAACCCGATGACATTCCGGTGAAACTCATTGGCGAACTCGCTTCAAAAATGACACCTGAGGACTGGATCAATCTGTATGAAAAAAATTATAAAAAGAAAAAATAAATTATCTGATAAATCAGATAATATTTAATAATCCAAAAACAAAAAAATGAAAACAAGAATACTTAGCAATGCAGTATTGGTTTTTGTATCCTCACTGATGTTCTTAAGTTCAGAAGTATATTCAACAACTCATACCGTTAATGTTATGAATTTTGCATTTTCCCCGCCGAATATTAATATATCTGTAGGGGATACTGTAAAATGGGTGTATGTAAATGGAAATCATACTACTACAAACAATGGCTCAACAAATACATCCCGTCCACCCGGGGCTGCTTCCTGGGATAATCCAATCAACAGTTTTAATAATCAATTTAGTTATGTTGTTACTGTTCCCGGAGCTTATATTTACAAATGCGCATTTCATTCTTCTATGATAGGTAATATTACGGCAACAAGTCCCGTCTTAAATCTGAATCTCACAGGCATGATGGAAGGATTCTGGAATGGGGTAACTCTTGTAAGTGATACTATCAGAGTCTTACTCTATAATTCTGTATCACCTTATAATTTGAAAGATTCGGCTAAAGTAAAACTAAGTACTACAGGAACCGGCACATTGGTATTTTCAAATGCTCAGAGCGGTAGCTATTATATTTCTGTAAGACACAGAAACAGCATTGATACATGGAGTATGAATCCTGTTGCGTTTACTTCAGGCGGAACAGTCAATTATGATTTCACAAACTCATCAAATCAAGCCTACGGCAGTAATCTGACTTTGAAAAGCGGTAAATATACCTTTTACAGCGGAGATGTTAATCAGGATGGATCGATCAATCTGACAGATGTTTTGCAGGTTTATAACGAAGCTACTTTATTTGCAGCAGGCTATGTTGTGACAGATGTTAATGGTGATAATATTACTGACCTGGCAGATGTACTGATAGCACAGAACAATGCTAATAATTTTGTATCAGTTTCGAGACCGTTATAGTTATAATTTAATCACTTAGGTTTTGTTTCCCCGCCATTTGCGGTGGAAGAACAATAAATAAATGCTTCTGATAAACATTGAATTGTCATTCCCGCAACCTCCAGCCTGTCCGAAAACGTTCGGTTTGCCTCGAAGTCTCGAAGACTCCAAGATAAAAACCTCCAAAATGCTCTTCTTTGAGCCTTCGAGTCTTTGAGGCAGGCATAATGGTTTCGTTTTCTGACAGTCTGCTCTGGCGGGAATCCATTTTAATAAGTCAGATAAATGTTAGTCGCTATTGGAACTGTTAATTTCTGTATAAACAAATCCAAAGCAACTGGCAATTGGACACTCAATCCCTACCGGATTGGAACATTGTGTGTCTCTGATGCTACCGATATTCAATTCTTACGGGATTAAAACATATTGCTATTTCGCGCTAACGACATTCAATCCCTAACGGAATTGGAAGAATGGACAATATTTAAAAATACAGATAGCTGAATAATTTCCTTAAAATTCAAAACCATAAATGAATTGCAAAGGTAATATCTAACAATTTTATATAATTAAATTATTGTAAAAAATAA
>JAGPCH010000369.1 GCA_018058125.1 Ignavibacteria bacterium
TCGGAATTAAATGAAAATGAAACGCGAATAGAATATGATGTTTCGGATTATAAAAAAATAATTTATGAAAATAATTACAGAAGCTCTTCAGCAATACTTGATTTCAGCCGTGAAGCTCTTTTAGTGCAGGGAAGTGAAGAGGAAGAGGTGGATACTGAAGTAATAGATGAAAATTTTAAAGATCCGTTAAAGCAAAAGTTTGACTTCGGAAAGTTTACCGGTATTGAATTTTATTCAGCAGAAAGCAGACTAGAAGAATATAAACTTGTTCTGATGAAGATCTCTGAGCTTGTCTGTGAAAAAAAGAAATACAAAATAAGAGTTTACAATAAAGCCACAGGTGAGATAGATGAAGAGAGACCTGTGAAATATTCGGATATCTGTATATTGTCAAGGAATAAAAAATTTTGTCTCGAGTTACAGAGAGAAGCGATCAGAGCAGGTATTCCGGCTAACTACAGCGGAGGACTTGAGATATTCTCGAGCGAGCAGGGCATTCTTGTTCTTGCATGGCTTAGACTTTTATCAGACAATAAAGATATCAAAGGCTGGATCCCGGTTCTTGAAAAAGAAGGTTATACTTATGCAGAAGTAAAAAGCTTCGTTGAGAAAAATTCTGAAAGCGAATTGCGTCTGATTCCGGATATTCCCGAATCTGAAGGCAATTATCTTAAGCATTTAAGTTCTAAAAGAAACAATCTGATAGGAATTGTCGGGGATATTCTTGGAAGATATAATTTTAATGATGCTGTCGGAAACAAAATAATAAATATCATAAATACATGGAACAAGAATGATCTCATTTCTCTCGATGAACTCATCAGGATAATCGACAGGTCTAAAAATTCTGAACATAAGATCGAAACGGGTGAAAACAATGATGCGATTCTTATTCAGACTATTCACGCATCCAAAGGTCTGGAATATCCTGTAGTGATCTTGGCTAACGTAAATCAGAGAAACTTTCCGGGCATTGGACATGAAAAAGGCAGCATTTATTTTAATGATATATCAGGTATCAGAGCAAAAAAGTTCTTTGCGGATAAAGATAAGTATCATTATAAATTTGACAGTTGGAAAGCCGATATGATCAGAGCAATATGCAAAAGCAGGGATTATGATGAGGAGAGGAGATTGCTTTATGTAGCAGTGACAAGAGCAATGCAGTATTTATATTTTACTTCTTATTCACCGTCAAATTTTTTTAAATCTCTTCTTACCAAATCAGGTAAAGAAGTTATTGATAATTTAAATTATGAAATTGAAAGTTATGTTTCTGTTAATAATAAGACATCAGAAAAAATATTATCAAACGGTATTATCAGCAAGAGTAAGAAATTCATTTCACCTCATGCATTAATGGATGCAGCTGGTGAAAAGGAGATTATTGATGAACGAACAGAATCTGAAGATATTGAAGTGCCGGTATTTCGAAATAAATCCCGTTTCGAATTCGGAAAGATCGTTCATGAGGCGGCAAACAAAATTGCAAACGGACTTGAGCTGACTTCAGAAGTTGATGAGATTAACAGGATAAAAAAATTCATCAAAGATCTTAAAGCCGACGAATTAAAAGCGGAGATAGATTTTTTATATCCAAAAGGCAATAATGTGATCCGCGGTACTATTGATCTGCTTGCATTCTATGGTGACAGAATTGAGATCATAGATTATAAAACTGATAAAAGCAGGAAGTATGAAAATATATATAAAGTCCAGCTCGAAATTTACAGGGATGTAATTAAAGAAATTTACAAAGATAAAAATATAATTTGTAAAATTTATTATGTTAGACTGGATGAATCAGTTGAATTAAAATAAAAAGACTATTCAGAGTATGTGCAGAGGATAAATTCTTTAATAACATTGCAGTTCAGTTGATAATAATTTATTTTTACTAAATTTTTTTAATAATAAAAATATTTTATCATGAAGAAATTTTATCTCACCAGATCTTTTGTTTTTTCTGCTTTATTGTTTGCATCATCCTGCTGTATCTTCAATACTGATCCTGCAGATCTGAGAATAACAGGTCAGAATTACCCATCTACTGTTAACGCAAATCAGAGATTTGAACTGTCTTTTATAGTAGGTAATTTTTCCAGCGGTGACTGTGACGCAGAAACTACAAATCAGGGAGTGGTTAATTTAAAGCTTAAAAACCGGGCAACAGGATTTATTCAGGTAAATGATACTGAAACTTTAAATGATTTGTCAAACAATTCCACACAGACTTTTAATTTCTCAGTCATAATCGGACCTGAAGGTATTGGTACATATGATATGGTATTTGTTGTTGACCCGAATAATACAACAGGAGATACAGACAAAAATAACAATACTCAGACGGGTACCATAGTAGTTAATTAGACTAATTATCATTTTTTAAAATTTGGAGGAACATAAGAATTTTGAATGAAGTAGAAATAATAAATGACAGATTAAAAATATATCGTAGTGATAAATTACTGTTTGGTAATTCTTTTGCAGAAGATGTAAAAAGCGGACTAAAATCATTTCAAAAATATTTGCTTCCTAAGTATTTTTATGACGAAAACGGTTCCAAAATATTTGAACTGATATGTAATACCCCGGAATATTATCCAACAAATTCGGAAACAGAAATACTTGATCTGCTATCAGATACTATTTCTGAACGAAACATGGATAAAGATCTGATCGTCGAATTGGGGAGCGGTTCTTCTGTAAAAACCGAATTACTGCTCAGGTCTTTTTTAAATGTCAGAGAAAAACTTGAATATGTCCCTGTTGATGTGTCCAGTATAATCATTGAATCTTCTAAACACCTCATTAATAGATTCCCTAATCTTTTTATAAACGGTGTTATATCTCTTTATGAAGAGGGAATGGAATTTATAATATCGAATTTCAAATCCTCTAAATTAATTTTGTTTCTTGGTTCTAGCATAGGTAATTTTTCTCCCGATGAGAGACTTGAGTTCATGAAAATGTTAAGCAAGTATATGAACAAATCTGACAGATTACTTATCGGATTTGACCTTGTGAAAGATACGAAAATACTTGAGGCGGCTTATAATGATTCTGAAGGTGTAACTGCAAAATTTAATCTAAATATACTTACAAGGATAAACAGGGAATTAGA
>JAGPCH010000370.1 GCA_018058125.1 Ignavibacteria bacterium
GAGTAGATCAGATGATCAGCGAAGGACTGATGGAAGAAGTGAGGGAGTTAATTAAAAAAAATCTTGATTACAAAAAACATTATTCGCTTGATACGGTCGGAGTAAAAGAAGTGATGAAATATTTCGAAGGGGAATATGATATTGAAGAAATGACAATGATGATCAAACAGAATACAAGAAGGTATGCGAAGAGACAGCTTACCTGGTTCAGAAGAGATGCAAGGATCAACTGGATAAATGCAGAAGAGGGTACAGATCAAAAATATTTGCTGGATGAAGCGATCAGGATTTTCAATGACAGTCAGCAAATGAAATAAATAAAATAAACGGTTATAAATTTTCTATTCGTTATTTTAAATTATAATTCCTATATTTACCTGCTTCGAAAAAGTCCCCAATATTTTTTCCTTCTTAAGAAGTAAATAAGTAATTTTATTTCTTTAATTTTACAAAAAAAAATATGAAAAGATCAATTCTCTTTTTCCTTTTATTGCTAATAAGCAATTCAGCATTTTCACAGCTTGGTAATAAAAACATGTATCTTCTTTCTAATCTTAACAATCACGGTACGCCTTATTCCGCAGTATGGGGATATGTAGCTCCTGACGGAAGGGAATACGCAATACTCGGATGTTATGACGGGACATCATTTGTAGATATAACCGATGCGAACAATATTCATCAGGTTGGATTTGTACCATCTACAAGTCCCGGAAACGGAAATAATCTCTGGCGTGAGATGAAAACATATTCGCATTATGCTTACATTGTTTCTGAAGTTACAAACAGCGGCATTCAGATCGTTGATCTTCAGTACCTTCCGGACTCAGTGCATTACGTTAAAAAATTCCTGCCGGCAGGTTATTCATCAACCCATTCGATATCACAATCCGGTCCCTATCTTTATATGAACGGCGCATCTATCGGGCAGGGTATAACTTGTTACGATCTTACTGTTGATCCCGAGACACCAATAAAGAGAGGCGCTTTTAATAATGAATATGTACACGACTGCCGCGTCTTTAACGATACTATTTATGCAGCTAATATATATTCAGGAAAAGTTTCGGTCATAAATGCAGTAAATAAAAATTCAATGAATCTTGTAACACAATTCTCCAATCTTCCCGGAGCCGGACCGCACAATACCGCAGTCACTGCTGACAGAAAGCATTTACTTGTTACTGATGAAATCGGTACTGCCCCTTACAGACTAAAGATATGGAACATCGAAGATCTTGGAAATATAACTTTTGAATCTGTCTGGCAGCCGACCGGAATTACAACAGCGATAGTCCATAATGTGGAAGTTTATGGACAATATGCTTTAGCAGCGCATTATTCAGCAGGTATAAGAATGATCGATATAAGTAATCCTTATTTGCCAACTGAAGTCGCCTGGTATGATACATATCCGTCAAATAACAATCAGAACTATGAAGGCTGCTGGGGAGTATATATGTTCCCGTCGGGTAAGATAGCAGTCTCTGACAGATCCACAGGGCTCTATGTTTTAAAGACTTACTTTAATGTAAAAACAATTTTTGAGGGATATTATAATCCGCTGTTAAATAACATGAATGCTTCTGATACAGTGAGAGCGTATCTGAGATCAGCAAGTTCTCCTTATAGTGTCGTAGATTCAGCAATTGCAGTTGCAGACAATTCCACATTCAATTGTGAATTCAAATTTAATAATTCTTACGCAGGCAATTATTATCTAGTGCTAAAGCAGAGGAATTGTCTGGAAACATGGAGCTCATCAGGAGGCATAAATTACAATCCTATGGGAATCATGTCTTATGACTTTACTGATTCTGATACAAAAGCTTTTGGTAATAATCTGGCTGAGGTAAATAACATTCCGGCAAAATATGCGATGTACAGCGGTGACATAAATGATGACGGAGCAGTAGAATTGTCTGATCTGATTTATGTTTCCAATGATGCGTCTCAGTTCATCAGCGGCTATGTGATCTCTGATCTTACAGGTAACAATTTGATTACACTCGATGATATGCTTCTGGTATATAATAATGCATCGGCATTCAGAGCAACAATTAATCCGTAATAATTTTTATTTTAAATATATAACTCAAGTTACGCAAGATGTCTTTTTTACGATTAAAAACTTCCCCCTGCCCCTTTCTTTGCAAGGAGGGGGTAATTGGGTGGTTATTAAAATCGAAGTATATTAATTTTTTTTAAAACATTTTGTATTTAAATTTTCCTTTTAACAAGTTCAAATTTAGTTTAGCGTAACTTCAGTATATAATTAAAAGATACAGACTTTATCAAATTAATATTTAATTCCAAGTATAATAAATTATTTTTCCGGAACATAAACAATCGTTTGATTCAATGAGTTGTCATAATAATTTTGAAACTCAAAACAGTTAATATAAAAAGATCCCCAAAAATCTTTTTTTGCGAAAGATAAATGTTCCAATACAGATCTAAACAATATTCTGCCCCAGGGATATTTTAAAGTTATACAAACCCCCAATATTTTATAAAATTAATCAGGAGATTAAATGAAATTTTTTTTCATTTTAATTTTCTTATTATCTCTTCATGCATTTTCAGATAATAAGAATGCGTACGCCCAGTTTAAAATAAACGAGAACTTTGAAGGAGTTGAATTCCCTCCGCAGGGATGGAGTTCAATAGATCTTCAGCAATCAGGAGGTGAATGGAAGACCTCTAGCAGAATTGCAAGAGCCGGTACAAAATGTGCTGTATCAAATTTTACAAAAATGGGCTCTGAAAATATTTTAGTAACAAAGAGTTTTACAGTCTCAGATGGTGATTCGCTGGTGTTTTATTTCAGGCAATCATTCTGGAATAATTATCAGGACACTTTTGAAGTGTTCATTTCAGCAGTTGATTCCTTATCTGTAATGTCCGGAACAAGATTGATTAATATGAAAGACAGCATATCATATCCTGTGCCTTTTAATTATGAGAGAAAGTCAATTGGTCTTAGTGCATTTGCAGGTCAGACATGCTGGATAGGTTTCAGACATGTAAATCTTGACGGAGATAATATAAGACTGGATGATATCTTCGTAGGGCAGGCGGCATTTGCTGAAGTGGGAGTCACTGCAAACAATTATCC
>JAGPCH010000371.1 GCA_018058125.1 Ignavibacteria bacterium
AGTCTGAGTAATATATAAAACTATAGAGCGCTTATTTTAATAGCATCATACGTTTAGTATCAAGTAATTTACCGTCCAGTGAAAGCGAATAATAATAAACACCACTTGACAAGTTTCTGTCAGTTTCATTTGCTGAGAAATTAACTTTGTACTTACCCGCAGGTTTGTTTTCATTGACTAATGTTGCAACTTCAACTCCCATTGTGTTAAATACTTTCAAAGTAACATATCCCAATTCCGAAATTCCAAATTCCAGATTTGTAGTAGGGTTAAAAGGATTTGGATAATTCTGACTTAATGAATAAGTCTCCGGAACTTCTGTACTAGTCTGTTCTATCCCGACCGGCAGATCGAGATAGGATATTCCGCCGTTGTCTCTGACAGCCCAGAAATATACACCATTAAGGCTCGAGGAGATAAATCGATAATTTCCGGAAGGAGCAGTGTAATCAACGGACCAATTGATACCACCGTTTTGTGCAGAGTATATACTGCTGTTTGTCCGGATATAAAATCTTGCTAAATATCCTGCGGAATTATCAGTTATAATATTTGGTCCTCCAGTTATACCTGCAAAATTTCCTGCACCTGCAGAAGTTTGAGGAAGCCAGGCAGATCCTGAATTACTGGAACTCTGTAATGTTGATCCTCCAATTAATCCATTATAATCATTTGGTCCGCCAAGTCGGCAAAACCAAATTGCATAAGAGTTTAGCTCGCCGGTAGTTGGCTGGATAGTCCAGTTTGATCCTGAGTTTGAAGAATAATATATTCTTGAATTGTTGGTTCCAAACCAATACTGATTATAATTAATGCCAAATACAGAATTATTCCAACCGGCTTCAGTTCCCACTTGAGGAAGATACAATCCGGCTGAATCCCAACTGATTCCGCCATTTGAAGTTTTCCATAAAGACCATCTGCCACCGACAGGATCACCAGTCATAAACCCAAATTCATTTGTAAAACTCATACCGTTTATAAAACCGTTTGGCTGAGTGAATACCTGAGTCCAGTTAGCTCCGCCGTTGGAAGTCCTGTAAACAAAAGTATTTGTACCAACATATCCTGCAGTTAAAGCTACATCACCTGAACCATATGCAGCAATATTAATTAGTTGCGTAGTGGTAGGAATTCCGTTACCACTGACATTGATCCATGTAACGCCTAAATTCGTTGACCTTAACACTGTTCCCCCATATCCGCAAACCCAGATGTTATCAATATAATCAGCATTTAAAGATGTAAGTGTCTGGGTAGTTCCGGAGTTTTGCTCTACCCACTGAAAAGTATTTGAAAATGAAATGTTGGAACAGAAAAGAATTGCAAAAAACAAAAAAGTCTTTTTCATGATGTGGTTCTCCTTAAATATTAAAATTAAAATTAAATATTTTAACGAAACTTAATTCTATTATTTATAAAGAAAAGGGGGTTAATTTTTGCCAGCGATAAAGTTTACAGAGCCTTGATCATAATCACAGTAAAGCTGCGGTAAATTAGGTTGCGGTCTTCAAAAGAGTAAGCTTAAAATGTAATTGCAGGAAGATTATAATCTTTGTACACGACAAAAATAAACTCTCGCAGATTCACGCAGAAACATTCCGCAGATTTTCACAGAAAATACTTTTTAGTTTATATTTCTGCGGAAATCAGCGATAATTTATCTGCGAAAATTTGCGAGAAAAAATATTGGCTGTACAGAGGATTGTAATTATATTTAGCTTTTATTTTTTAATCATAGTAGTAATTTTAACATAACTCGAATTTCAATTACAAATTCCTCTTTCTAAAATTGATAAAAACTGTATTACTTTTTATTATAATAACTTTTACCGTCCAATATAGCTTTTCACAAAGTTCAAATACGGGTATCATAAAAGGAACTGTAGTTGATGACATTACCCAAAGTCCCGTGCAGGGTGCTACTGTCGAGATACCGGAAACTTCCAATCTTACAAAGACAAATTCAAAAGGAGAGTTTCAATTCACCGAACTTCCAACAGGCATCTACCAGATCAGAGTAAAAGCCCTCGGATATGAGAATCATATTAAGTCAGAGCTTGTAGTCACTGCAAGTAAACCACTTGAGACACTTATCAAATTAAATCCAAAAGGCATTACAACCGATCTGATAAATGTTGAGGCAAATTCATTTGATCAGAGCTCTGATGTGAATGTGAGTTCGATCAATCTTGACTATGAAGAGATCCGTCGCGCTCCCGGCGCAACGGAAGACATTTCGAGAATGCTCCAGTCAGCTCCCGGTATTGCGATCGGAAATGATCAGCGAAATGACATTATCATCAGAGGAGGCTCGCCTGCGGAGAATCTCATTTTAATCGACGGCATTGAAATTCCGAATATTAACCATTTTGGAACTGACGGTTCGTCAAGCGGCGCAATTGGTTTTATTAATTCAAGATTCATACAAAGTACCAATATGCTTACCGGAGGATTTCCGTCTCTTTATGGAGATAAACTCTCGGGTGTTATTAATATCAATTTCCGCGAAGGCAGCAGGAAAAATTTTTTTGGTGATGTGAACCTGTCTATCGCTGGTTTCGGCGCAATTTTTGAAGGACCTCTTACAAGTAAAGGTTCATATCTGTTTTCCGTAAGACGAAGTTATCTAGAACTGGTTAAGTCTGCGATAAGGCTAACCTCCGTTCCGAATTACTGGGACATTAATCTTAAAGTAGTATATGATCTATCGCCAAAAGATAAACTTTCACTTATTGGTTTGTCAGGAATTGATAAAATTGATTTCTCCGGAGAGTCAGCCGAAGATAATCCTTACGGCAACTCCAACTCAAATCAAAACACTTATGCTACAGGTATAAATTATAAAAAACTTTTCCGCAAAGGATTTATACAAACTGTCCTGGCTTACAACGTTACTGATTATTATGTAAAACAGATCGAAGGACAGACCGCAGAGATCAGATTTCTTAATGAAGCGGTAAATAAAGAAACAGGTTTGTACACTGATCTTAAATATCAGCTTTCGCAATCATTTATTCTCAACACGGGACTCGGCGGAAAATATGCGAATATAAATAATATCCTGTATCTCAAAGGCGATACAAACGCTGCAGGTTATGTCTATGACACCATC
>JAGPCH010000372.1 GCA_018058125.1 Ignavibacteria bacterium
CCGGAAATGAGTATAAGAGACAGATAACTAACCGGAAGTATTAATTATTAAATCAAAAGTTGTTACAATCATTAAACAATTAGAAAAGAAGATATAAAAATATTTATAAAGATAAAAAAATAAAATATTATGGAAATAAAATTTAAAGATATTGCGACTGTTTCAGAATTATCAAAAGCAGAATTTGTAAAAAACCATTTTGGACCGAGCATTCCTGTAGTAATCAAGGGCGGAGCAAATAATTATAAAGCTTTTAAAAAATGGTCAACAGATTATTTTATATCGCTTTTTGGTAAGAAAAAAGTTGATGTCAGAACCAGTCAAAGCGGAGTCTATGATTATCATAAAGGCAGTGTTTCGAGAGTATTTTTACCGTTTGAGGAAGCAGTAGATTACATAAAGGAGAATAAAGCATACTATCTTCAGCAGTCTTCGATACCGGAAAATTTTCCTGAATTACTCGGAGATCTGGATGAACCTATGTGGATGGAAGAAACCGATAAAGATAAAGTAAGAAATCTTTGGTTAGGCGGTTTGGGTTGTGTATCACCTTTACATTTTGACGGATCGGATAATTTCTTAATACAAATCAAAGGGAAGAAAGAAATCATTCTCTTTCATCCGGATGATGATAAATATTTATATCCGAATGTTCATGGTTCAAAGACGTTAAGACAAATCAGTTTGATCGATCTTGATAATGTGGATCATCAGAAATTCCCTTTATTTGAAAAAGCTGTGGCGTATAAAGCGATAATTGGACCCGGAGATATATTGTATATTCCTTTACACTGGTGGCATCACGTAAGATCCATGGATCTGTCAATAAACATTAATTATTGGTGGAACAGAAAGAATCTGAGATATTACAAATATTTTACTAAGGCGGCAGTATCAACACATACAAAAAGATTATCTAAGAAATATTAAGAATTTATTGACTTAATAAAATTTCAAGGGTAATACTTTTAAAGTTTACAATTAAAAAAAATCTACAGGGATCACCAAATCATAATTTATAAGAAAATGCAAAAAGCAACTTTTCCAATGCATCCGGCACAGCAGGATATCTATGTGGATCAGTTGATCAATAAGAACAGTCCTCATTACAATCTTGGCGGATACATAAAGCTGAAAGGAATATTAGATAAAAAAAAGTTCAAGATGGCAGTTGATTCTGCACCTGAAGTTTTTGATGTTTTTAAAATGAGATTTGATGAGGACAGTGAATATGCGGAATATACACTGTCAGATTCTTTAAGTAACCCATCGATATCAGAAATTGATTTCAGCGGAAAGTCTGATTCTGAGACTGAAGCTAAAACCTGGATGCAGGATCGTTTCAATTCAAACTTTGAGTTAAAAACAGAAAATCCTTTATATGAACATGCGCTTCTTAAAATCTCAGATGAAGAGCATTGGTTTTTTGGGAGATATCATCACCTGAATATGGATGGTTTTGGATTTATTGTTTTCATACAATATGTTGCCCGTAAATATAAATTTTTAACTGAAGGAGGAGAAGAAGAATTTAATTATCCGTCTTATCAGGACGAAACAGTTAAAGCTAATGATTATCTTAATTCAAAATCTTTTTCAGATGATTTAAATTACTGGATTGAAAAAGTTAATTTCAGACCTGAACCATTATTGCAGAGAAGCTATCATGTAACCGGGGATTCAGAAAACAAAAGCGGGAAGTTAATTTTAGATATTTCTGATGAACAGAGAAAAGAATTTTTTGAGATCGAAAAAACAACTGATTCAGGCATTCAACAGTTGATCCTGGCAGCATTAATAATTTATTTCGGGAAAACAACCAATACAAAGAAAACAGTTTTCGGAGTTCCGGTTCATAAAAGAAATTCAAAAGTTCTCCGAAATATTACAGGAATGTTTTCAGGTGTATTACCATTTGTGAGTGTTTATGAAGAAGGACAAACGGTAAAAGAATTGTTGGCTGAGATACGAAAGACACAAAGAAGTGATTACAGACATCAAAACGTTCCTATAAGCGCAATCAACAGAAAGATATCAGGAAATTCCGGCGGTGAAAATTTGCAGGATAATTTATTCGATATAAGTATAAACTATGAGCCTTTAAATTTTTCACCGGATTTTGGAAAAGAGGTAAAGGCGGAAGTAAACAGATTGGAAAGTGATTTTGACTTAAATACTTTACAATTGTTCTGGCGTGATTATGGTGTAGAATCTCCGATACAGTTTATTGCAAAATACAGCAAAGAGTATTTTAATGAAACTGAGATAGAGCTTTTTGCAAAGAGATTATTATTTATTACAAAGCAGCTGCCGGGTAGTTTAGATAGTGAAGTGAAGAGTGTAAGGATTTTGCCGGATGAGGAAGCAGAAATGCTGAGGGGATATGGAGAGACTATGCCGGAGGGTAAAACGGAATTTAATTCCGTTTTCCTTACCGGACTATTGCACGACCAAGTTATTATAGCTCCGGATAAGACTGCCCTGATCTACAATAACGAATCACTTTCCTACAAGGATCTGCACGAACGCTCAAATAAACTTGCAAATTATTTAATAACTAAAGGAGTCACCAAAGAGTCATTAGTACCGATCTGCATTGAAAGAAGCATGGAAATGATAATCGGGATACTTGGTATCCTGAAAGCAGGCGGAGCTTATGTTCCTATTGATCCTGAGTATCCCAAAGACCGGGTTAGCTTTATTTTAGAAGATACTGCTGCATCGATTATTATAAGCAGCAAGGAAAGTTCACTGAAATTACCGTTTGATGAGAAAATTGAAAGAGTATTACTTGATGATCCCGATGTTTTAGAATCAATTGGTAAGCATTCAAAAGATAATCCCGTAACAAATTTAAATTCATATAATGCTGCATATGTAATTTACACATCCGGGTCAACCGGTAAGCCAAAAGGTGTTATCATTGAACATACGACGGTTGTTAATCTTATAAAAACTCAAAGTGAATATTTTAAGATAAATTCTGAAGACAGGATATTACAGTTTTCTAATTACAGTTTTGATGCTTCAGTCGAACAGATCTTTTTGGCATTATGCAACGGTGCTGCTTTAGTTTTATTCAGTGAAGGACTTCAGCTCAGTCAGGATAGGTTTA
>JAGPCH010000373.1 GCA_018058125.1 Ignavibacteria bacterium
CTCTATACACTCTATACACTCTATACACTCTATACACTCTATACACTCTATACACTCCGCTGCGCGGACTAAACATTAAAATTCAACTTCCTCACCATCTCAAAAACTGCAACTCCATAAGCGACTGATACATTCAGCGACTGCTTCATTCCCATCATCGGAAGTTCGAATGAAACATCAGCAAGATCAATGATCTCTTTTGAAACTCCGGTGATCTCATTCCCAAGCACCAGACATATCGGGAAATCATTCTTTTCAATATTCCATATAAGATTTTTACTGTCAGTAATTTCCAATACAGCAATTTTGATGTTTTGCTCTTTAAGATTTTTAATAAGATCGACCGGATCTTTATGATATTCCCAGGGAACAGTCTCGGTAGCTCCCAACGCAACTTTATGTATTTCTTTACGAGGAGGATAAGGTGTGTAACCTGTCAGATAAAGTTTTTCTATCAATGCCGCATCAGATGTCCGGAAAATGGCTCCGACATTGAAAATGCTTCTGATATTATCACAGACAATATATACCGGATTTCTTTTGTGATCAATAAGTTCTTCGGGCTTTTTCCGCTCCTGCTCAATTTCGGAATGTGTAAGTTTTCGCATTTAATGTTTTTGATTCAATTAATAACTTGGGACAGTAATTTTCATCTAATCTTATTCTGTTTATTTTTACAAATTACATAAGATATTTTTATAAACAATTCATATAGCTTTGACCGAAACAACGACAACTAATGACATAAATTCGCATATAGAAAAATTTTTTGCAGCAGACGGAATACTCTCCGGGAATTTTGAGAGCTTTGAATACCGCAGTCAGCAGAAAGAGATGGCTGAGTCAATTCTGAGTTCACTTGATTCAAAGTCCCATCTGTTCATAGAAGCTCCAACCGGGATCGGTAAAAGTTTCGCTTACCTGGTGCCTGCTATTTATTATGCAAAAAAGAATCAGAAGAAAGTTATAGTTTCAACCTACACAATAAATTTACAGGAGCAGTTAATAAACAAAGACATACCGTTTCTTCAGAAAATACTTCCCATAGAATTCAAAGCAAAAATTCTCAAAGGCAGACACAATTATCTTTGTCCGAAGAGACTCATGCGGGCTATGGAGTCTTCGAATGTTTTATTTGAAACTGCGGAGCAGCACAACCTAGAACTTATTTATAACTGGTCAAAGAGAACAAAAGACGGAACGCGCTCTGACATTGACTTTCCTCTGGATGAAGAGGTTTGGAATTCCGTCTGCTCGGAGAGAGGTATCTGTACGCACAAGACCTGCGGAGGAGATAATACTAATTGTTTTTATCAGAAAGCAAAAAAGGAGCTTGCAGATTCTGATGTCATTATTGTAAACCATCATCTGTTTTTTACTCTATTTGACGGTATATCAGAGGAAAAGGATGGTTATTTATACCGTAATGATTTTGTGATCTTTGATGAAGCTCATACGGTAGAGCAGGTAGCAACAGATCATGTTGCTCCGTCTCTTTCCAGAGAAATGGTAAAATATCATCTGCATAAACTTTATAATCATCAGAAGAAAAAAGGTTTTTTGCTTACTTTACCTTCTCTGCATATTCAGGCAATAATACAGAATCTGCTTGATCTGAATACAGCATTTTTTTACAGATTAAGACGAAGTTTGTTTGAAATAAACGGTAATAAACCTCAGGGTCTGACATGTAGGATCTATGAAAAGCACGTAGAAGAAAATCTTATGAAAGAAGAGATGGATAATTTATTGAAAAATCTCCGGTCATTAAGACCAAACTGTACGAGCGAAGAGCAGGAAAATGAACTTAACGAATTCATTATTAGATTTTCCGAGATGAATTACATACTTGATGATTTTTTAAATCAGAAAAAGAATGATAAGACAAATGAGTTTGTTTACTGGGTTGAAATATCTTCACAAAAACCTGAATCTAATGTCAGCATTTGTTCATCTCCCGTAGATATCTCGGGATATTTCAGAGATAATATTTTCCGACCAAACAATTCAACGATACTTACAAGCGCCACTCTTACTATAAACAATAATTTTGAATATTTCAAAAAGCGTCTGGGCGGGGATCATGTAAAGGAATGCAGACTGGATTCGCCATTTGATTTTTACAGACAGGTAAAGATATACATACCAAAAGACATTCCGGCGCCTTCTAAAGATGTCAATTCTCTTTATGAAGAAAAGCTTTCGGAATGGATCCAGTATTTTATAAGTATTACAAAAGGAAAAGCGCTGGTATTATTTACAAATTCTACTTTGATGAGAAACATTGGAAATGAGATGAAGGAAAATCTTGCATCGGAAAACATAGAACTGCTCATACAGGGAACAGGCATGTCAAGAAGTCGTCTTCTGAATCAATTTCAAAAGGATATTAATTCAGTTCTGTTTGGACTGGATAGTTTCTGGATGGGAGTTGACGTGCCGGGAGAATCATTAAGTAACCTGATCATGACAAGACTTCCTTTTCAGGTTCCGTCTCATCCTGTAGTACAGGCAAAGATGGAATTCATAGAGCAAAACGGCGGCAACAGTTTTTTTGAATACTCTTTGCCGGAAGCAATTTTAAAATTCAGGCAGGGTGTCGGAAGACTTATCCGGCACAATACTGATCAGGGAATAATTGCAATACTTGACAACAGGATTATCAATAAGACTTATGGCAAGTATTTTCTGAATTCAATTGATGAATGTGAGATTGAGATAGTGGAATGATTATACGGTTTTCATTCTGCCCGCCTATTCTGTACATAACCTCGGATTTACCACTAAGTCCCTAAGACACAAAGATGAAAATCTGAAGAAAGAACTTTTTGATTCGCTCTGCTGAATTAAAAACCTTCCGTTGATAGATTTCTTAATTTTTAAGGTTCTTAGTCTCGTTGAGTCTTAGTGGTAAAAAGAGTTTTCTGTCTTATCTATAGAGAAATTATTTAAGTCCATTTTATCTCAAAATTCAATTACTTATTTTTGTTTAAATTAGAATCATAAGCACCTTAAATCATAATGGAAAATCAAAAACCGGAAGCATTAGCTCCAAATCATCAGCAAAACGGCACATCAAAAAAGCAAATCGAATACACAAAAAATTTATA
>JAGPCH010000374.1 GCA_018058125.1 Ignavibacteria bacterium
ATTGGTGTTTATAAATACGTCTATGGCAAAAAAGGGGAGATAGTTGATTTTGAAAAAATCATAGTAAATTCCGCTACTGCAAAAATGTCCGGGCGCTCCAAAGAAGAGCTGCTGGGTAAAAGACTTTGCGAAGAATTTCCTGGAATTAAACAAGACGGCATTTTTGAAAAATTCGTTAATGTGGTCGAGGCCGGAACACCGCTCGATATTGAACATTTCTACAATCATGAAGGATTTTCAAATTGGTACAGAATAAGAGCAGGAAAAGTAAACAACGGAATCGTTATAACGTTTGAAGATATAAATGAGCATAAAGTATTTGCCGAAGCGCTTAAGAAGAGCGAAGATAAATACCGAAACCTTGCAGAGAACCAGCCTATCGCAGTCACTCGTTTCAATATACAAAACAATAAATACGAATTTGTAAATAAAGAATTTGTCCGCCAGACAGGTTATAACAGGGAAGAATTTGATAATCTTAATCCTGACCAGCTGCGTGATATAATTTATTTCGATGATGCTGAAAAGGTAATGGAAGAATATAGAAAATGGAAAGAAGAAGATTATAAAACAAATCTCCGTGTCGATTATCGTATTAAAAATAAATCTGGACAAATTGTATGGCTGGATACATTTCTCTATGCAGAGTACAATGATGACGGCGGTGTTCAGTGCATAAATCAGTTATGTATTGATGTTACTGATATCAGAAAAAAAGAAGAAGAGTACAGAAAAACACAGGAGAGATATAATCTTGCAATTACTGCTATCAAAGACGGGATATGGGACTGGGATTTAATCATAGATGATATTTTCCTTTCAAAAGCATTTCTGGAAATAATAGGTTATCAAAAAAGTGAAATCCAGGATTTCAGAAAATTCTGGTTCGATGAAATTCATCCCGATGAGCGCGAACAATTTTATAAAGATTTACAAGACCACATAGACGGCAAGACGGATGTGTTTATAAGTCTTCACAGGATAAAACATAAAAACGGAAACTGGATTTGGGTAGAGTCAAAAGGAAAATGTTTCAGAGACGATAAAGGAAAAGCTTACAGATTCCTCGGTACGTTGACAGATATTTCAGAGAGAAAGAAAACAGAAGAAGAAATAATTAATGCGCGCAAAGAAGCAGAGAATGCTTTGAAAACAAAGGCAGAGTTTCTTGCAACGATGAGCCATGAAATCCGCACTCCTATGAATGCAGTTATAGGTATGTCAGGATTGCTGATGGAAACAGAATTAACAGAAGAACAGAGAGAGTTTGCAGATACAATAAGATTAAGCGGAGACCATCTTCTTACAATCATCAACGACATACTTGATTTCTCAAAAATAGAATCTGAAAGATTAACACTTGAAGAGCAGCCGTTTGAACTAAGCTCGTGCGTTGAAGATGTTTATGATTTAATGGGACCGCGTGCACTGGCAAAGAGACTGGATTTGCTTTATCAGATTGATTCACAAATTCCTCATATAATAGTCGGCGATGTAACTCGTCTAAGACAGATACTCGGAAACTTAGTTTCTAATGCAATTAAGTTTACAGATTTCGGTGAAGTGTTTACATCGGTAGATTTAGTAAAGCGCGAAGGCGATGATTTACTGCTTTCGTTCTCGGTTAAGGATACAGGTATCGGAATTCACGAAGAAAAGAAAAAGAAAATTTTTGAAGCGTTTTCACAGGCAGATTCATCAACAACACGAAGATACGGCGGAACAGGTTTAGGTCTCGCTATAAGCAGTAAGCTTGTTGAAATGATGGACGGAGAGATATGGGTTGAGAGTGAATTCGGTAAAGGCGCAACATTCCATTTTACAATTAATGTACAGGCTTCCAAGCAGCAGATAACAAAGTTATACCAGAGCGGTCATATACCTGAAATAAGAAATAAGAAAATCTTAATTGTTGACGATAATAAAACGAACAGGAATATTCTTGTGCAGCAGGCGAAATCATGGGGAATGGCAGCGGAAGCTTACGAGACAGGCTCAGAAGTTTTAGAAATATTAAAAACGGATAAGATATTTGACTTAGCTATACTTGATATGCTAATGCCCGATATGGACGGACTTGAGCTGGGGCAAAAGATAAAACAAATTCCGGGACGCGAAGCTTTGCCTATGATAATGCTTACATCTGTTGGAAATCTAAAAGAGTATAAAGAGCCGGCAAACAATATTTTTGCTGATTATATTTCTAAGCCGATAAAAAAGAACGATCTTTTTAATGTGCTGGTAAAGGTTTTAACAAATTCAGCAATATCATTCGGAAGGGAACATACAGAAAGCAAGCTTGATAAAAAACTTTCAGAAAAACTCCCGCTGAAAATTTTAGTAGCAGAAGATAATTTAATAAATCAGAAGCTCGCAGTAAGATTGCTTCAGCAGATGGGCTACTCAGCAGATGTTGCAAGCAACGGACTTGAAGTGCTTGAAGCTCTGAACCGCCAGCATTATGAAATAGTATTTATGGATATTCAAATGCCGGAGATGGACGGGCTTGAAGCAACTAAGCATATTTTAAAAAACAGAAAACTTGAACTGCGTCCGAAAATTATTGCTATGACTGCAAACGTAATGCAGGGTGATAGAGAAATCTGCCTTGAAGCCGGAATGAATGATTACATAGGCAAACCGATTCTGATAGAGGAAGTACAGAAAGCTCTGATAAAGTGGGGTAAGGAAATCCGAGCAGAAAGAGAAATGCGCAAAATGAAATTCAGCAAAACATTCCTTGATATGGATGTTGTGAACGGATTAAAGGAAATAGGCGATTCAGGATTTGTTGACGATATGGTAAAGTTATATATTGACCAGTCAGTTGAATTAATAGACAGCATCAGAGAAAATTCTGCAAAGAGTAATTTTGACAGAGTGTTTCTTGATACACATAGCCTGAAAGGTTCAAGCTTAAATCTCGGAGCAAGAGATATTGCCGAATTGTGCAAACAAATTGAAATGAAGATAAAAGAAGTTGATACACCCGGCCTGATGTATTTAATAAAAGAGCTTGAAAAAACTTTTGAAGGCACCAAAGAAGAACTTCTCACAATAAACAATTAATATAAAATCCTCCTGTCTAAATTAAAAAGTAAATACG
>JAGPCH010000375.1 GCA_018058125.1 Ignavibacteria bacterium
CAGTCTGAAATATTAATGAGGACTTCGCCTAATATATATGATGTGCTGATTGCTTTCTTCGGAGGATTGGTTGGTGTGATTGCCGTTACAAGACTGGAAAAGGGAAATCCAATTCCCGGAGTTGCCATTGCCACTGCGCTGATGCCTCCTTTATGTACTGCAGGATACGGTATTGCTATCGGGAATTATATATTTTTTTTTGGCTCTTTGTTTTTATATACGATCAACTGCGTGTTTATATGTATAGCTACATTTGCTATTGTGAAATACTTAAAATATCCTTCCAAGGAAATTGATGTTGCAAAAAGGAAACAGGTAAAATACGGGATTACAGCCATAATATTTTTAATGCTTGTGCCAAGTATTTATTTTGCTTACTCATTGTATGAACAGCAAAAATTCACCCAGTCCGTAAACGATTTTATCAATCAGGAATTTACACTTGAAGGAAATACCGTGATCTATAAAAAAACAAGTTTCAACAGCGATCCTAAAACTATTGAAATTGCATTCCTTTCCAAAGTCCCGGAAAGTTCGATAGACAGCGCAGAAAATAAACTAACAGAATTCGGACTTCAGGGCACAGAGCTTTTAGTTATGCAGGATTCAACTGACAATATTCAAAAACTGAAAAGCGATATTCTTAATGAAGTGAAAGTAAGCACTTTAAAAGTGAATGAAAAGGATGCAAGAATAAAGCAACTGGAAAATGAAATTGCAAAAAATACATTTGATAATAAAAAGATTCTGAAAGAGGTAAATTCTATCTATCCGGATATTAATTCACTCTCGGTATCAAATCATGCATTTTTTTCAGAAAATGACAGTGCAGTAATAATCGTACCGGTTATGATATATAATTCGGACAGAGCATTGAAAACAGATGATCAGCAGAAACTTAAGAACTGGCTGAAGCTAAGGCTGGATAAAGATAGTGTGGAAATATACAGAGAAAACTGATCCTGATAATTTATCCAAAGGAATTTTTTAATCTACAGGACCGTTCAAAAAACTGCTTCGGATAAATTTTTTCTTACAATATATATTGGGTTTTTATTCCAAATCATTTTTTATACCTTACAGAGTGAAAAAATCTTACATAAAATATTTTACATTATTCATTACAATAATTCTTCTGAATTCTAATTTCAGTTTTGCAATCTCAGAGATGCTCTGTAATATGAGTGAAGTTCAGACTGAGTGTGAATGTGAAACAGATTCTCACACATTAGCAATGATGATCTCATCCGGGGAAAATGGCTGTTGTAAGATCAATACTAATGAAATAAACAATTCAAACACACTTGAGAAAAACAATATCAAATTAATAAAAGAACATTCTTTTCAATCAGTAATTTATTTACTTCCTGTTTCAGAATTCACAAGAACCATTACTTCGCAAGTAATTTTCACAACAAGTAACATCCCCATACCCGATATACCAATAATCAATTCCTCGTTTCTAATTTAATTTTTTCATTTAAAGTCTTTTACTAAAACGGCATGGTTTTACTTTGCCGGATTCTTTTATTTTATCAAAAAGGGAATTTTAAATGAAGCACATTCTTATTTTTATCTTATTTATTTCAAACCTGCTGAATGCTCAGCAGGATACAGTATCCGGTATTTCCGGGTATTCCAAACATTCCGATACAGGACTGACGGATCTTGTCAATTCTGCTATTAAAACCAATGTAAATCTTGAGCCGGTTGAACTTGAACAAAAGCTACTCTCTGCAAGAATAGATCAGGCGGGATACCAGCCTTCCCCTATGCTTGAATTTATGATAGATGATCTCCCTGTTAATTTCAGCGATGCAGGTATGTACAAAGTAAATTATTCTCAACCGTTGAAACTATTTGGCAAACTCAATGCAATGGAATCGCTTGCAAGAATAAATTCATTAAGACCAGATATTCAAAAGGAAGCTTTGCAGATCGAATTGATCAAAATGGTGAAAGAAAATTATTTTATGCTTTCAGTAAATGAAAGATTACTTTCATTTAATAATGAATTTAAAGAAATAATGAACTCTATAACCGGTTCACTTGAAATAAAATATTCTGTCGGTAAAGGAAGTCAGTACGATATTCTGAAAAGCAATAACGAATACCAGAAGCTTTTATTGGAAGAGATCGACCTCTCAAATAATAAAAAAATATTCATAAATAATCTGAGAACACTCACAAACATTGATCTTCCTGATGATTTTATGACAAAAAACCTTAACATTCTTCTGAAAATAATTCCGCCGGATATGGATACAGCAAAGCTCATTTCCGAGATGAAATTATTTAATACAGATTATAAATTACTGGATCAGCAAAGCAAAGAGAACAATATTGAAACTACCATTGCAGAGCTTGAAAGAAAACCCGATATGAGTCTTTTAACCGGTTACAAATATAATTCAGGTAAGCAGGAGAGTTTTTTAACTTTCGGAATCGGAGTTGAGCTACCTTTTATGCCATGGAATGATAAACGGATTGATGCATTGATAAGCGAGAAAATCATTATGGAAAAGAAAATAAATTCCGAAGTGAAGTCGCTTGATATAAATCTGAAAAATGAATTGAAGAACATTATTGTGAAAATAAATTCGTCGCAGGAAAAAATAAAATACCTTACTGAAGTTCTGATCCCGCAGACTGAAGAGACATTCAAGTCATCGCTTATTTCTTATGAGACCGCAGCAAACCAGTTCATAGATCTGCTTGATACATACAGGACTTTAAGGGTGAATAATGAGATGCTTGTGGAAGAGGAGACAAACTATCTGATACTTATCAGCGGACTTGAAAAATTAATAGGGAAACAAATTTTAACTATTAATTAAACTAAGATTTGGAATGGCTTGGAATGAAACACATGAAAAAAAATTCAATTAAAATTAACATCAATAAATATGAAAAATATAATTATAACAATACTAGTGATCTTCGCATTTGCAGGCGCTTCATTCGGAGTCTACAAATTGTTTATTGAAAACAAAGGTGGTGAAGAAGTAGTCAAAAAAGATGAACTATATATCTGTCCGATGCATCCGCAGATCAGAAGTGATCATCCGGGTGTCTGTCCGATCTGTCATATGGATCTTGTTT
>JAGPCH010000018.1 GCA_018058125.1 Ignavibacteria bacterium
CTCTACACACTCTACACACTCTACACACTCTACACACTCTACACACTCTACACACTTTACACACTTTCTTATCTAATCAATGTAAAATCAATTTTCTTACTTTCTTTATTAACTCTTAGCACTTTTATTTTAACTTTCTGCCCGGCTCTGAACACTTTTCGTTTTCTTCTGCCGATTGCAATATGCTTCTTCGGATCGAATTCATAATAATCATCAGATATATCTCTGAATCGAACCATACCTTCCACGAGTATATCCATTATTTCTATGAACATGCCAAACTGAACTATGCCTGAGACGATCCCTTCAAACTCTTCGCCTATATGCTTGCTGATGTATTCACCCTGCATGAGTTTAATAGATTCACGTTCAGCTTGTTCTGCATTCTGCTCCATGATCGAACTCTGCTTACATACTTCCGGCAATATTTTTTTATAATGTTCGATCTCTTTTAAAATATCATCACCATCTCTTATATAATCATACAGGACTCTGTGAACCACAAGATCCGGGTATCTTCTTATCGGAGAAGTGAAATGTGTATAGTCTTTGAATCCCAAGCCATAATGACCAATATTTTTTGTTGTGTAAATTGCTTTAGCCATAGAGCGGATCAGAAGATTATTAATTATAAATTCCTCAGGTTTTCCCTTGATATCTATAAGAAGTTTTCTGATAGAATTCTTATCATCAATATTTATACCGTAACCAAACTGCTGGACAAATTCTGATAACTCTTTCATTTTATCCTTGTTAGGGATATCATGTGAACGGTAAACAAAGGGATAATTCGCTTTATTTTTTTTGGAAAGTTCATTCACAAACAAAGTAGCGCATTTGTTGGCAAGAAGCATGAACTCCTCAATGAGTCTCATTGATTCCAGCCTTTCTTTAACTACAATTTCTTCTACTTCTCCTTTCTTACTGAATGTAAAATTGATCTCATTGGAATCAAAATCGAGACTCTCATCCTTAAGTCTGGTAAGTGTAATTGATTTGCTGATCTTATACATGAGCATTAACTCTTCAGCAAAATCTCCTTCACCTGTATCAATTACCTTTTGAGCTTCTTCATAAGTGAATCTTCTCTTACTGTTTATGACCGTTTTTTTTATTTCAAAGTTTTTAAGAGTAAACTTTTTGGATAATGTCATAAAGATAGAAAAAGTCAGTCTGTCCTCATTTGGTTTAAGCGAACAAATATCATTGGATAATTTCTCAGGCAGCATCGGCACTACATTTTTAACCAAATAAACACTTGTTGCACGGTTAAATGCTTCTCGGTCCAGCGGAGTATTTTCTTTTACATAATGCGAGACATCAGCAATATGAACTCCCAAAACGACAGTTCCGTCTTCATTTTTCTCTATTGAAACTGCATCATCAAAATCCTTTGCATCCTCAGGATCGATAGTAAATATAATCTTATCTCTGAGATCCAACCGGTCTTTCATATAATAATCAATTTTTATAGCTTTTGCTTCTTTTTCCACATCCTTAGGAAATTCCTTTACGAGATTGAATTTTCTAATAATAGACTTTTCTTCAGTCCCTCTTTCACCTGCTTTTCCCAGTACTTCCAATACTTTGCCTCTTAGATCTGAGAATTCCTCATTGATGTCTCCCGGGTTAATGATTTCTATATATACTTTATCTCCGTCATCTGCATTCAGGAAATGTTCTGTGGCAATAATAATTTCTTTTTTTACATCCCTGGAATCCGGATATACAAGACCATAAGACTGATGGTTTTCAAATTTACCGCTTACAAACTTTTTACCGGAGCTTAAGATCTTTACGACTTCGCCTGTAAGTTCATTAATATTTTCTGAAGAACCGACAAGTACATATCCAACCTTATCACCTACATTCAGACGGAATCCAGGAACGTCTTTATTCTTACGAATATTAACTTCCTGATCAGATTGTATATCTCTGATGATAATTCTGCCGTCTTTACCGAAAACTATCTCTCCCTTATTTGTTTCCTTTGCAGGGATAAGATTTATTCTGTAATACTTTTTTTCACGGGTTACTTTGTTTTCTTTTTGAAGTTCCCTCAGCTCCTTTTTGAGAAGTTCCATCTGCGAAGATCTCAAACGAAGTTTTTTTAAAATTGAGTTTGACTTGAAAGAAGTGTTTTTGTTTTTCGTAAGAAAAGCTAATATTTCCTGTTTGAGTTTGATAGTTTAAAATTTGATTATATAATAAACAAGTGCGCCAATCCTTGTACCGTTTGTATTAGTAATATCAGCGTCATTATAGAACGGATCATATACCCTTTCAAATCTGAAGATCAGATTATTGGATACAGAATTCATTTTCAGTAATTTATTGATAGGATAATCCACAATGATATCAGTATTTGCAAGTCCTTTAAATATCTGACCGCCAAATCTTACTACTGCATCACCAATAGCTGCTGTAAACCGGACATCCGTATTATCTGCAAAACCACCCTGTTCGTTTTCAGTGTAATTTAAACTTGTATTAATCAAGAATGGAAATAAATCTTCCAGTTCATTTGAAACAATGTTAGACAAATATGATGCTCCGATACTTGCGCCGAAACTTGTACTTTCTCCGAAAGAAAGCTGATCAGCAAATTTACCGAAAAGAAGAAATGCTATAGCATCACTTGTAGCATTGCTGCCGGTTTCCTTGTTTCCGTTTTTTTGTAAAGATATATTTAGATCCGGACTGGAAGCTTCTCCTGTTACTTTCAGATCGATTATAACATCATCCAATACCTGCTGACCCTGAGCGTCCGTTCCACTCGAAGCATATCCTTTGTATTGTGCATTAATATCCAGTCTTGGATTTGTGATATTTCCCGTGAAAGTTGTACTGCCTGTAGCATCAAATTTCCGGAAAAATTTATAATAACAATTATCTCCAAGAGTAACCGTACCTCTGCCCATCATGGTATAATCAACTGTATTAAATACATTCAGATCACCCGTTCTGATCTCCCCAAAAAATTCCTGCTGGGATTTTTCATTGACGATGAATTTTAGAAAAACATTTCCGGAAGTAACAACTGTAACATCGTAAAAGAATTTTCCGCCTTTCTTGGTTGATTCCCAAACTATCTCATTTTTATTTTCCATCAGATATTTAATTTTCTCAAACGGATTCAGCAATTCATTCTTTAATACAATAGTACTATCCGAATTTCCTTTGATCACTTTTTCAATTGAAGTTCCGTCACTTTTCAATGAATCTATCAGCAGTCCGTAATTAAAGTCATCCGAATAAATATTATAAGCTTCTTTGCCAAAAGGATTGAACACAACATTACCTTTTACCAGTAGCAGATCACCTGTCAGGTCAAATCTATCAGAATTTCCCCTCAGATTCAGCTTATTCCTTCCACTTCCTACCCAAAGATCACCGGAAATTCCAAGCTCTGTCGGACCATTATCCTTATCAAATGCCTTCATATCACCCAGCATCACAAGATTAATATCGTTAAGCTTCAGACCTGTGAAGTCAATATAACCGGTTGTCGATATAAATCTGGTAATATCGGATGGCGCAAATATTCTGGAACCCGTTACAATTAATTTCTCATCGTTTGTGCTTACATTTGCAAAAAAGTTATAATTCATTTTATTCATGGTGACATACATTTTACCACTATCAAGATCCATTTTTCCGGTCAGTATTGGTTTTTCTGCCGTACCAAGCAGACTGATCTTTCCTTTGAGTATAGCTTCAAGATTCTCAGTATAAGGGAGAAGTTGCTGCAGAACTTTCAACTGAAAATTATCAGCAATCGCATTAAGATCTACTTTTTTTGCAAGAAACCTCTGATATCGTGAAGCACTGTCCGTCTTATTATCTGAAAAATTTAATATGATCGGCAAATTTCCTTTTAAACTGAAACTTCCTGTATTATTTCTGTTATAAAAACTTATATTTGATATTAAATTATCATCTTCAATTTTCACATCTGCATCCAACCTTCCTATTCTTGTACTTCCAAGACTTAAATTCTCTGAAATAGCCGTTAACTGTATTAATGGGTATTCACTTATCCCTTTAAATGAAAGATCTATATATCTGATTTTGCCATTAACCATATCGGTAGTATCTTTATCAGGTGATAAATATTTCTGAATAGTGCTTAAATTTACATTAGATGCTGATAATTTAATATTACTCGAATCAGTAAGAGAATAAATTCCTTCTACACTTAGTTTCTGATTTAAGCTGTTAACATTAAATTTCCGGAAATTAATGGACTGACTACTGTCTATAGAAACATATTGTACCAACAGATCCGAATTGTTGGTTAAATTGACCGGACCGTATTTAGCGTTTAAAGTATCAAATCTGATTATTAGCGAATCCAGTAAACTGCCTTCGGTATAAACAGAAGCGGTTGAATCTTTTTTGGACCAGATAAAAAAATTATTCTTATTATCAGAATATCCGACACGCAAAAGAGTCGTATCAAGAGGAAATTTACTTACGATCATTTTATCAGCCGAAAAGGTTACCTTTGCATCTAGTCCTGAGAGTTCATTTCTATTGATATCATTTTTAATATTTACATTTAAAGGAGCATCTTTTACAATTAGCAATGAATCTTTAAACCAAAGCAAATTAACAAATCCTTTTGAAGTTAAATTAAATATTCCGCAACTGTCAGAAAGATTACCTTCAAATGAACCTTTAAATAGCAGAGAATCTATACCCGCAAATGAATTTATCAAATCCGAATTTATAACATTGATCTTATAATCAAAATTAAGATCCTCACAAATTGCAGAATAGGAATAATTTTCGCTAATGGAATTTATTACCGAATCCAATTCAAGTGATTTTGTCAATTCTCCTTTAACTTTCTGAATATTATTACTAATGACATTACCTAACACAGAAAAATTGAGCGAACCGTCAATGTCGACTTCAGCAAATTCTGTTTTCAATCCTATCTTCTTTATATTACCATTCTGATCAATATTAAGATCTATTGGAGTTTCAGGAAAATTCAGATCTGCATAACTGGAATTCTTTAAATCGATTTTATAAACACCTGACATACTATTCGGATCAAATCCTCTGCCGTTAATATCAAAATCAAAATTCAGATCACTGCTCTGACTATTATCATTAGTAAAAGATGCAATGTTCAGACCTGAAACTGTTCCTTTTAGATCATAAACAATATTATCTAAATTAGATACATTGATCTTTCCGGCAAGTTTAGTTTTTACAGCATCTGAATTATAAGTAACATCCAGATTGACATTTCCTCTGTTAAATTCGAGCTGACCTTCGGAGCTTGCAATATTCTGTTTTAAAAATTTTGTCCGGTTTATTTTATAATTTAATCTGCCTCTTGCAGTCTTATAATCAAAACCTGCTGCATCAACTTTAAACTCACCGGTAATATTGCTTTCAAGTTCCTTTTCATTTACAATTTCACCTAAGTTAATATTAGTTGTAGAAAAATCACCTTTATATTTAATCACATCTTCTCTAAGATCAAATGCTATATTTCCGAGAGCATTTCCGGCGGCTGTTCTTATATCGAAATCCGATTTAAAATTTTCCGGCTCGCCAATGTAGGTCACGTAAGGAACTCTTACAATACCAAGGCGGCTGTAATCGGGAATAGGTAATCCGGGAAGGTTATTCTTTGTGTCTTTAGGATCGATCTCAATATCTTTGCCTGTAATGTCAAATGATATTTTAGATGGATTATGAAGATTTTTTACTTTTCCGGAAAATTGAAATGCAGAATTTGGCAGATACAGATCAAGTTTGGAAATATTCAGTTCGCCATAATTACCTTCAGCTTTCATTTTAAACGATACCGTACTGTCGAGAAAATTAAGATCCGTCAGAAAATAGGTAAGATCCTTTATGTTGAAATTTTGAGTTTCAATATCAAGAGTGGTATTGTTATCATGAAAATCCTCGTAATCTTCGGCATCAAAAGGTTGAAAACCATTCATCAGCAATTGATTGATCCGTAAATCAGAACGGTAAGTATTAAGATACAGACTTCTGACATTTGTTACATTATTTTCCTGATCAATATTTGCGCTAAGAGTAAGTTTATTTACATTGAAATCAGAATTAGTATTAAATGAGATATTTTTGATATCGACATCTTTTTCTTCCGGAAAAAATTTTGCACTCAGATTTAAGTTCAGATTGGTAAGATCTGTATAACTGAAATTAAAAGTATCAAGATTTTGCATGACAATATCTCTGATGGGAAGATCAGAGTTTTTATCTTTAAGAATTCTTATAGCACCATTTTCAATTGAAAGATCTTCTGCAGTAATCCCCCAGTCAAACGGAGAAGAACTCGTATCTGTATCCGGCTCATCTGAAGCTAAAAGATAATCAAGATTTAATTTCAGACTGTCATATTCATCTCTTACGTTTGTGAGATTTATCTGAGGTTCTCTGAGAACAAGTTTCTGAACTGAAATTTCCTTATTAAGATTTAATGTAAGAAGATTTGATACTGCGCTGAACCAGGACTGATCAGAATTATAAATTAACTTAAATACATTATACTCAGCCTGGATGGAATTAAATTTAAGAAGAGTATCATTCTTAACTCTTACGCTGCCATTATTCAGAGTAAATCCTTTAAAAATATTCCCTTTAAGAGATTCGGCAGAGATCCGGCTGTCTTTTTTTTCAAGAGAGGTATTTATCTTATCAAGGGCAAAGTCAAGCGCAAGTTTATCAAAGTAATCTGTCTGTATGAATACCAGCAATACCATCAGAAATAAAAACAATACAATAAAAAGCTTAAAAAGGTTATTGATTATTTTACTCAATAAACTTTTTTCAAGTCTAGTATCCTTTATTGATCCTTTTACCGGTTCTATATTTTCTTCTTTATTATCCAATTTTCATATCAGTTTAAAAACACATTAAACCGATTCATTATAATTTCATTTTATTAATAATACCTGTAGTGGAATAATCATTGATGAAATTCAAACTCATGACACTCCCCCCGCTTTTTTTAACAATATCCCAGCCTACAATATCTTCTTCTTTCCAGTCACCGCCTTTTACTAAAAATTCGGGTACGATCTCTTTAATTATATTGTAAGGAGTATCTTCATCGAAAATCATTACAAAATCCACGCTCCTGAGATTATCCAGAATAAACGCCCTGTCATTTTCATTATTAACAGGTCTTCCTTCACCTTTCAGACCTCTTACAGATCTGTCCGAATTAACTCCGACTATCAGAACATCACCAAGAGATTTTGCCTGATTCAGATATGTAACATGACCTCTGTGTAAAATATCAAAGCATCCGTTAGTGAATACAATTTTTTTATTTTCAGATCTCAGTTTTTCCCTGATTGATTTAAACTCAACTATTTCAGTAATCAATTCTGCTCCTTTGCTATGTGGCTGATTAGTTTATCTTTATAAACAGGGACAATACCAACTTCTTCAACGACCAGACCGGCGGCATAATTTGAGATTATGGCTGCATCCTCAAGGCTGGCTCCGCCGGCAAGACATACTGCAATAGTAGATATCACAGTATCACCTGCTCCGGATACATCTGCCACTTTCCGGGCTTTAGTTGGGATCTTGATTTTTTTCAAACTTCCGTTATGATTTTCAAATATCAGCATACCTTCTTCGCCGAGAGTCAGAATTATATTTTCGGATCTCAATTCATTCATTAATTCCAAAGCAAACAATTCGACATCTTCAGAAGATTTGATCTTTTTACCGAGCGCATCTTCTAGTTCTTTTCTGTTTGGTTTAAATAGATAAGTGTTCTTAAACTCAAAAAAATTCTCAAATTTCGGATCAACAAGCAATTTAATATTATTTGAATTAGAAAAGCTTATAACATTTTTTATCAACTCTTTTGTCAACACTCCTTTATTATAGTCCTGAAGAATGATGATACCGGTCTCATTTTTATATTTTTCCAGAAGACTGACAATGCTATTTAAAGTATCAATAGAAATATCCTCTTTTGATTCACTGTCAATTCTTAACAAATGATGAGAATCAGATATAACACGGGTTTTACTGGTGGTAGGTCTGCCTTTTTCTACAATCAATCCATCAGTATTAATATTAAGCTCTTTCATTGCATCCTTTAGAAGAGAACCTTCATTATCATCACCTATCACTCCAATAAGGAATGGATCAGCACCCAGAGTTTTGATGTTGTAAGAGACATTCGCAGCACCGCCTAATCTGTAATCGCTGTGCTTTATATCAAATACCTGGACAGGAGCTTCGGGAGAAATTCTGTTTACATCCCCCATAAGATATCTGTCAAGCATAATATCACCTATGATAAAAATTTTATTTTTATCCGATGAACTAAAAATTTTTTCAAGAAAGTTTTTATCCATTGAGGACAAAATAAACGTATTATACAGGTTATTCAATGAGAAATTTCATGTGAGAGTATATCCTTAAAAAGCGATAGATTAACAGGTATGCATATAATCCCGTTTTCAATTGTCAATTAACATTACCTGTAAATCCACATTAAACAAGTAAGCCGGAAGTACAACTTCCGGCTACTTACCTCAAACCATATTGTTTGTTCAAACAGGTTCGGTAACAGAATACAATTTCACAATTCATTACAGGATAACATAACAGCACAATTTACAGTCTTCCGTATAAAATTTCAGACAAGCAAGCCGGAAGTACAACTTCCGGCTACTTACCCAACCCTACCTCAAAAGCACCATCCTCCTGATACTCTCAAAGCTCCTTCCCTCTCCTGAACCTGTTATCTTATAATAATATATCCCGCTCGACAGATCACTTCCTCCCTCTTCTGCAGAAAAAGTAACCTCATGTCTTCCTGCATGTCTGAATTCATTTACAAGATGTCTGACTTCCCTGCCAAGTCCGTCATAGACCTTTAAAGAGACAAACATATCTTCCGGAATATTAAATTTAATTACTGTAGAAGGATTAAATGGATTCGGATAATTCTGATCAAGAGCAAACTCGCTCACCGCGCTCAGCTTACTTTCAGAAACATCATTTAAGGTTCTTTCTGAAATATTATTTTCTGACAGTACGATCGTTCTTCCTTTCACTATCATCACATAATCTCTTTTCCAACCTTTCGGAAGATTTTCATCAATGTTTTTGAATTTAAGTGTGATAAATGAAGTGCTGTCGATTACAGATCTCTGATTGTCTTCATTCGTTAAGTATTTGGTAATCTCACCATTATCCGAATGAACCGCTTCTATCAGCGGATGTTTTGTTTCAATTGCGCCGGGATAGATCAATTCTGCTACAGCGCAATATGACAGACCGAATCCTTCTTTGAATACAATCTGAACATTTGATATAAAATTATTTACAGGTACAGGTAATGTTATCATTGATCTTCTTACACGTCTTGTAAAATCCATGTCCCCGGTTGTTTTAATTCCGGCTGTATCAAAAACCGAAATGTAACCCGGAGGACGTTTTTGAGTCTGATGAATAACTACATCTCCTTCGGGATCAAGAATTATAGCCAGACTGTCAGAAACACGTTCACTTATATCTGAATATTTAATTTTAAATTCTTCAATAAATCTTTCTCTCGAGTTAAAATTCAAACCGGGTTTATATTGAATGTCAATAATGTCATTATCATTACCTATGACAATATTGGAGAACTGCAGATCATACTTTAACTTCCCTGTTACATCCTTTCCGTTTATTGCAGCATAGTCTGGTGAAAGTATTTTATCTTCTTCAATAAATACTATGTCATTATTTTCAGTAACAGCCAGTATAAATTCTGCAGGATGATCAATGCTGACCAGACTTACTTCATCAAAGTGATCAATATCTCCTGCAGTTTCCGTAATTGCAAAATTAATTGAATTTTCTGAAAGATCTATGTAAGGCTTATTTGTAATAATGAGCTTATCAGTTACGTCTATACCGGTATTTTCCGGGAAAGAAGAAGTCCGCAAAGTATTATTTTCCGGCGTGTATCCCGAATCAGTATTTGTAAATATGACCGGACAGCCTGATATCGGTGGAGAAGGCGGTCTGATAAAACCTTGCGGATAAATTCTTTCACCCCGGTTATTACCGAAATATCTGGTAACCTCACCATATTTATTTGAGACTTTCACTCCTACAAACATATCCAGTGACTTGGGAGCCAGATAATCATTTTCGGTTTCTCTCGATCTGCACAGAGAATCATAAAACTGACAGGACCAGCTGTTCCGGAAATTATTATTTTTTATACTGTAAAATTTATTACTGTCTTTAATCGCCAGACCAAAAACCGGAGCGTTGCAGAATGAAGTTGTATCGCACGCTTTATAAAACCATTCATAGTTAAGGTCTGTACCGGATGCAATACAGGAAATTTTAAACGTCTCACCAAGATAAAAAGCATTATCGGAATAATTTCTGCTAAAGCCATGAATTAGGGGAGGATATTCTCTTTGAATATTGAACTGATTATATACATACCAGAGAAAACCTGCGACACTCCTTATACTATATACAAAAGATTTCTCAGCGACAGTCTGCATTATGCTCTGCGGTCCCTCGCAGACACCAATATTTTGTACGCTTTGATAAACCGGATTCAATATGCTTTCATAATTATCCTGAACATACTGAGACGGATACGGAAAAGCAAGATCTCCGCAGACGTCATCACTTCTGAATCTGTCTGCGATCTGATTAGTAGTGTAAATGGCATATCGCAATGGATATGATTTATTGTTGATATCGATCAAACCCCCCTGAGCTGCAGCATCTTCCCATGTGTATTCC
>JAGPCH010000376.1 GCA_018058125.1 Ignavibacteria bacterium
CCGTGCGGCGGCGCGCCGTATTTAAACGCTTCGAGAATGAATCCGAATTTCATCTTAGCTTCTTCATCAGTAAGTCCTATCATATCAAAAACTTTCTTCTGCATGACAGGATTATGGATTCTTATGCTGCCGCTGGTGATCTCGTGTCCGTTCAGAACAAGATCATAACAATTTGCTCGTATACTCTCAACTTCATCTTTATCCCTGCTGTCCAGAAACTTTATGTACTCATCCTTGGGACTGGTAAATACATGATGCTCTGCAAAGAATCTTTTCTCTTCCTCATCATATTGAAACAAAGGAAAATCCGTTACCCAAAGAAACTCATAACCGCTTTCATCCAGCAAACTAAAATCTTCGGCCAGCTTTATTCTCAAAGAGCCGAGTGAAGTCCGCACTTTTTTCTTTTCTCCGCTTAAAATAAATACCGTATCTCCGTCCTTTACTTCAAATGCAGTTTTTACATTTGATACAATTTCTTCAGATAAGAATTTTGTCAAAGGTGATTGAACTGTTCCATCCGTATTAAACTTAAGATATCCAAGACCTCCGAATCCCAGCTTTTTCACAAACTCTGTCAAGCCGTCTATGATCTTTCTGGAAACTTCCTGAGTGCTTAGTTTAATCCCTGCTACAGTTCCGCCTTCTGCTATTGCATCATTGAAGACTTTGAACTCACTTCCTTTTACCGATTCAGTAATATTTATGATCTTCATTTCATTTCCGTCTGAGCATTTGATACGCAGATCCGGTTTGTCTATTCCGTACGTACTCATCACGTCGTCATAGGTCATTATTCTGAATTTAGGCAGTTCAATGTTTTTAACCTCTTTCCAGATTTCCCTGAACATACCTTCCACCATTTCAAAAATGTCATCCTGAGTGACAAAGCTCATTTCCATATCGATCTGTGTAAACTCCGGCTGTCTGTCGGCTCTGAGATCTTCATCCCTGAAACATTTACATATCTGAACATATCTGTCAAGCCCCGAGACCATTAGTATCTGTTTATATATCTGAGGCGACTGGGGAAGCGCGTAGAATTTTCCTTTCTGCACTCTTGACGGAACAAGATAATCCCTTGCGCCTTCCGGAGTAGATTTCATAAGTATCGGAGTTTCTATCTCAACGAAGTCATGTTTCTCAAAATATCTGTGAACAATCTGGTAAACTTTGTTTCTCAATAAAAGATTGTCTGTAATGGCTTTTCTTCTCAGATCAAGATATCTGTATTTCAATCTCAATTCATCTGAAGCTTTTACATCTTCTTCCACTACGAAAGGAGTGATCTCGGATTCATTAAGTATTTCAATATTTCCCGCATCAATTTCAATTTCACCTGTAGGAATATTTTTATTAATGCTTTCCCTTTTAATGACTTTACCCGTTACAGATATTACAAATTCATTTCCTAGCTTCAATGCTTTATCGTAGATATCTGTTTTATCCGGTGCAACTTTAAACTGTGTAATACCATATCTGTCACGAAGATCAATGAAGAACAATCCACCAAGATCTCTCTTTTTGGATACCCATCCGTTCAATGTAACTGTTTTATTTTCATCGGTAAGCCTCAGCTCTCCGCATGTGTGTGTGCGTTTGGTAAAATTCATTTTTTGATTTATTATAAAATTTTGTGAAGGGCTATGAGATTTTTGACGTTTGATTTTGGATTTTTGATCTGAAATTTTATTGAAAAAAACAGATCCAAATTACTAAAAATCCCAAATCCAAAATTCCAATTCCCAAATCTTAAAGCGTTCCTCTTAATTCCTGTTCTCGTTCGATAGCTTCAAACAAAGCTTTGAAATTACCTTTTCCAAAACTTCTTGCGCCTTTTCTCTGAATGATCTCGAAGAAAACAGTTGGTCTGTCCTCTATAGGTTTTGTAAATATCTGAAGCAGATAACCGTCTTCATCCCTGTCGACAAGTATTCCAAGTCTTTCAAGATCAGAAATATCCTCATCGATCTCTCCCACTCTGTCTACCAATTCTGAATAATAAGTAGTTGGTATAGTCAGGAACTGAAGTCCGCGGGTTTGTAATTCTTTAACAGTTTCAAGTATATTAGGAGTGGACATAGCAATATGCTGTGCGCCTCCTGATTTATAGAAATCAATATACTCTTCGATCTGAGATTTTTTCTTTCCAGGCGCCGGTTCGTTGATAGGAAATTTGATCTTCCCTGTACCATTCTGCATTACTTTACTCATAAGTGCAGTAAAATCGGTCGAAATATCTTTGTCATCAAAAGAGATAAGCTGATTGAAACCCATTGTATGCGCATAGAATTTCACCCATTCATTCATTCTTCCAAGTTCGACATTTCCAACAATATGATCTACAGCTCTCAAGTCAACATCTTTTATTCCTTTAACAGCTTTATCTTCTGCGCTAACGAATCCCGGCATAAATAATCCATTATAGTTTTTTCTTTCTATAAAAGAATGAATCGTATCGCCGTATGTCTGAATAGAAGATTTGATCAGAACTCCGTTTTCATCTTTGAATTCGGTTGGTTCGAGAACACCTTTAGCTCCCCTGTTTGTAGTCTCCACATAGGATTTAGTTGCATCTTCTACTTCCATGGCAATATCCCTTACTCCGTCTCCGTGCTTTTTATGATGCTCTGCAATAAAATTGTCATCTGTAAGAGTAGTGGAAAGTACGAATTTAATTTTTCCCTGCTCAAGCAGATAAGAAGCTTTATCTCTGTTACCGGTTTCCAGTCCGGAATAGCCGGTCAGTTTGAATCCCATGACATACTGGTAAAAAAACGCAGATTGCTTTGCATTTCCGCAATAAAACTCAAGATGATCAATTCTTTTTAAAGGAAGAAAATCATCTTTTCCCGGTTTGCTTTCTGTGTGAAAATCAGTTTCCTGTATTGTGTCCATAATATGGTGGTTTAAAGATTTTTAAAATTTCAAATTTGGTTTATGCAATTTAACAATTTAATGCTAAAGATTTAATGTAGATTTTTGATATCTTGAAACTCCTTAGTATTAACTAATTATGTTCCGTTATGTAATGATATTTTTGCAATTATATTGAATTCTATTTTTAGTATTTTGCTTTAAATTTCACAGATGAATAA
>JAGPCH010000377.1 GCA_018058125.1 Ignavibacteria bacterium
GTATAATATCACTGACGACAGGTCTTCCGAGAGTTATGGTTCGTGTCTTATCCATAGCGATTGCTTTGATCGTTCCCATTGCCTCCAGGTATTTCCCTCCTTTTATAAGCAATCCTTTTGAAGAAGCATTTCCAACTGCAGAATAAATTGAAATTGGAGTTGAAATGACTAATGCACACGGACATGCGATTACCAATAAAGTCAGACTCATTAATAACCATTCATCGAAATCCCCATTAAAAAATAAAACCGGCAATGCAAATACTAAAATCGAAATAATTAATATTGAAGGTGTATAATAAGATGAAAATTTATCAATGAATTTTTGTGAATCAGATTTTGACTTAGTTGCATTAAATGTGAGTTCAATAATCTTTGATAGGGTTGAATCTTTAGATTCTTTTGTAACCTTAATTTCTAAGTAACCTTGCTTATTAATTGTTCCGGCAAATACATCATTCCCAATTCTTTTATCGATTGCGAGCGGCTCACCTGTAATCATTGATTCATCAACGAATGATGTCCCTTCAGTTACTTTACCATCTAAAGGTATTTTATCTCCCGGTTTAACAATTACTATATTTCCTACCTTAACATTCTCAATCGGAACTTTCGCATTCCCGTTTTTAATATTTGCAGTCTTGGGGAAATCATTTATTAATGTCTGGATGGCTGATTTACTTCTCTCAATTCCGAAATCTTCAAGTGTTTCTCCAAGTGTAAATAAAATAATTACTATGGCACCTTCAGGGTATTGCTTTAAATAAAATGCTCCGCATACAGCTATAACCATCAATGTGTTTATGCTTCTAAAATTAAATCTTAATAAATTTCTTATTCCGCTCATTATTGTTTTATGACCAATCAAAATACTTATAGCCGCGAAAACCGGAAATTCAATATAATTGCTAAAGCGGATATTTAGAATAGACAAGACTTCAAATACTGCTACAAAGAATAAAGCAATTAACAAAAATCTGAACTTATTATTTTTTAATAACTCTTTCATTTATTTATTTATGTTGAAAATTAATTATCAGTTAATTATTAGGAATTCATTCATGATTTTTCAAATGTATAATCCGGATTTGTATGTTTATTAAAGATTCCGTAAAGTACCGGCAATACAATCAGAGTTAGAAGTGTTGATGATATCAAACCGCCTATAACAACTGTTGCAAGAGGTCTCTGAACTTCCGCACCCGAACCGGTTGATAATGCCATTGGTATGAATCCCAGCGATGCAACTAAAGCTGTCATTAATATAGGTCTTAGTCTCGATGCCGTACCGGAAATAATTCTGTTGTGAACATCTATATCGCCTTCTTCTTCCAGGCGATTAAAATACGCTATCATCACAATTCCATTCAGTACAGCTACACCGAATAACGCTATAAATCCAATCCCGGCAGAAATGCTGAATGGGAGATCTCTCACAACCAAAGCGAAGATTCCTCCTACTACTGCAAAAGGAATTCCTGAAAAAACAAGAAGTCCCTGTTTGACCGAATTGAATGTGACAAACAATAATGCAAAAATAAAAAACAACGAAACGGGAACAGCTATTAATAATCTCTTCCTTGCGCTTTCAAGATTTTTGAACGTACCGCCGTATTCTATGATATATCCGGGAGGCATTTTTAATTGCGAGCTTATTTTCGATTTCAATTCATTCACAAAACTTTCAACATCTCTTCCTCTTACATTTCCCTGAATGACGATCCTTCTTTTACCATTATCTCTGGTAATTTCAGCCGGTCCTTCCTTAACATCAATTTCCGCTAGCTCTGATAATGGAATCATAAGGTTATCCGGTGAGGCTACAAGGATACTTCTTATTGCATCAATATTAGTCCTGAATTCAGGATCATACTTAATCACAATATCAAATTTTTTATCACCTTCAAATACAACACCGGAAGTCTTTCCGGCAAGTGCTGTTTCAATCACTCTGTTAACATCTTCGACATTAATTCCATAACGGGATATCTTCTCTCTTAATATTTTAATCTGAAGCTGAGGCAAACCTTCAACCTGTTGAACAGAAATATCTTCAGCTCCCTGCACAGTACCCATTATTGAAGCAACCTTATTCCCTTCATCCGACAAAATACTCAGATCATCTCCAAAAATTTTAACTGCAATGTCGCCTCTTGCTCCGGCAATTAATTCATTAAATTTTAGTTCAATAGGTTGAGTGAACGAAAGACCAACTCCAGGGACTACTGACAACTCTCTTTGAATTTTTTCTATAAGTTCTTCTTTACTATTGGCGGAAGTCCACTCATCTTTTGGGTTTAAAATTACGATCACATCACTGAATTCAGGTCCCATAGGATCTGTTGCAAGTTCAGGTGCTCCGGTTTTTGTTACAACTGTTTTTACCTCCGGAAATTTTTCCATCAATATCTTCTCTATTTGAGTTCCAATGTTTATTGATTCAGTAAGAGATACTCCCGGAAGACGTACGATCTGGAAAGCGAGGTCTCCTTCATCAAGCTTTGGAATGAATTCACCTCCCAAACGAGTAAATGTTATCAAACTGATTATCAAAATTAAAACAGCTGCACTTACAGTCAATACCTTGTTCTTCAATGCAAATTCCAGAGATGGCTGATAAATCTTTTTCAACTTATTCATGATTTTGTCAGCGATTGTTTCCTTTTCTTTCAAATCTCTTTTGAGGATCAATGAGCACATCATAGGAACATATGTGACTGAAAGAAGCAACGCTCCAACAAGCGCAAACCCAACAGTAAAAGCCATTGGCTTAAACATTTTTCCTTCTATTCCGCCTAAAGCAAATATCGGAAGATATACAACTATGATGATCAAAACGC
The DNA here is from genome assembly GCA_018058125.1 of Ignavibacteria bacterium. Taxonomy (GTDB): domain Bacteria; phylum Bacteroidota; class Ignavibacteria; order Tepidaquicellales; family Tepidaquicellaceae; genus JAGPCH01. Next base: position 2,841 of record JAGPCH010000377.1, read on the forward strand.
CAAATATTGCAGATTTAATGATTGCAGTTGAAGATGAATATATCGTTTCATCAAACACTTCCTTCTCTAATGATTTTTTATTCAAATGTATTTTTGCTGTAAGAGCAACCAATACAGATTCAACTATGATAACGGCTCCGTCTACAATTAATCCGAAATCAATTGCTCCAAGTGACATTAAATTACCGGACACATTAAAAAGATTCATCATGATGATTGCAAAAAGCATGGATAAAGGTATTACTGAAGCGACT
>JAGPCH010000378.1 GCA_018058125.1 Ignavibacteria bacterium
TTTTGATCATCTCAGGCTCTTGCCTTCTCGCATAAGGTGTGCGACTGGTCGGAGATTGCCGTTTCGTTTTTAATGCTATTTTTGTCATTCTGATTGCTTTTGTGTAAAGCTATTTCAGGACGAGACACAATTTAAAATGAAACGTGGGGGTCAATTAGTCTGAAATTTCCAATCTACTGATGTATTAAAATATACTGAGCTAAAAGGAAAAACAATATTTTATCAGAAATATGCTCTCCAAGCGCAGCCAAATTAATTTTTAAGTAATAATGATACCCTAAAAAAGTCAGAAACTGTGGTTTCTGGCTTTTTTTATTGCGTGACATTTTCCTTTACAACTCTCGGCGATAAAATTACTACCCGAAAGCTAGGCGGAATTTTAAAATTCCGCCTAGCTTTCGGGTAGTAATTTTATTAGCTATTAAAAGCGAGTCTCCCCTGGAAATTAACAAATTCAATGCGCCATTCTTCTAAAAACCCACTTTTTAAGCGTCATTTAGCCTGTTCATTTAGAACCCAAATTCTGATATTACAATTGTAGACTGAAATGAATTTTTTGATACAAGGGGGCAATTTCAGTAGAGTAGAATGATTGACTGACAATAGGGGAAAATTGTCAGATTACATATAAAATTAATATTTCAAGTTATCTATTTGAGATGGATTTTCACCTCAATCATTAGATAATTGTAACCGAATTTAAAGCAAAAAAACAATGATTAAAAAACAATCTGCTTCCGGATCAAACTTCTTACCGGCATTAATACTTTTAAGTTTTTCACTTTTTTTCACATCATGTTCAAAAGAAGAATCTTTAATTGAGCCGGCTGAAACTTCCAGAATTGCTTCTTCGGCAGTACAGACAAATATACTGGCGCTTCCTGAATTATTCGGAATGTATACTACTCCGACTAATCTTACGATTGGAAGTACGTCGAGCGAAAATACATTCCTTCAGTATTTACAAAGTAAGGGTGGTAACATGATCAACTGTTATGCCCGCAATTCGATGACGACATCAACAGAAAGAGCAAAGTTCGCTGCTTTTTGTCGCAAGGCAATAAGTTCATATGGTGTGAAATTAATTACATGTGATATCAGAGAAATTTCAGAGATCGCAACATGGGATGCTTTATATACCGCCTATCCGGATTTACGAGCAGTCGTAGCACCATTGACAGAAAAAGAACCATGGGTTACATTAGATTATGCCGGATGTTTCAATCTGTTGCGTCAAACTAAAGCGATGTGCAATCGTTACGGAGCTAAATTTTATTTTTATACAGGCTGGATGGGAAAATATTACTCCAACCCTCAAGCGGCTGTCGATTCAATGGTATACTATTGTGACGGAATATTTTTATCGAACTATGTAACGGTAGCAGATTATTTATCGACTGCAGCTGGTTATGGTAAGTGGGATAATAGAATGAAGTATAGAATGGATCAAGGTTCTTCCAGTTATGGAGGAATTACTAAAGCAGCAAAAAAGTTTAACAAGCTCGATTATCCGATAATTGAATTGCAATCTCTTCAAACTTCAATGTTATTCAATATATATGCTGTCAGCGGTTCTAACCGTTCATTTTATGGAAGCATGTACAACGACGCTAAGACGCTATATAATCAGTCAAATTCAGATGTATTAAAATATACTGAACTTAGAGGAAAGAGTCTGTTTTATTTGAAGTATGTTCTTCAAGCGCAGCCTTGATTAAGTTTAAAGAATTAAAATAATCAGAAAAAAAAGTCAGAAGTTTTTGCTTCTGACTTTTTTAGTTTTGGATTGGTCGCATCGAACACCTTGTTCAACGGAATCTTCAAAAATTTACTTTCCCTATTCTTTTATTTCTTTCTCATAAATAATTTGTAAATCCGCCTATCAACTTACGGATTTGCAAATTATTACTTTGTTAGAGTAAACAGTTGAACAGGGAGTGTTGTATTTTTGAAGTCTCCGTTGAGCTGGTAGAACTTAAGTAAATCCCATTGCTTGTATCACTAATTTTATTAGTTTTACTAAAGATGAGTAGTGGATAGAGGTGTTTTTAAAAATGTATTCAAAAAATAATCTATATGAAAAATAAAATTCTATTTTCAGTTGGGGTTCTTTTCAGTTTTTGTTTTCAGGGCTATGCGCAACTTTCAAATTACATTTATGCGCTTAACAATCAGCCGGGAGGAGGTTTATATTTTTCTAGAGTTGAAATTTCAACCGGGTTGATCACTAACTTTCAAGTTGCTTCAAATGGATTTTCAAACAACTTTAGTGCATGCATAAGTGAGATTGATGAAGAATATTATTTATGTACCGGTCAGATCCTTTTTACCTATGATGCTAACTCAGGAAGTCTTGTATCAACCGATACTCTTCCTATTCCATCAACTGCGAACTTGAATCATATTCAGTTTAATCCATGCAATGGAAATGTTTATGGTTACATATATGATTCAGCAAATGGAAGGAGTTTTGTGAGATTTAATCCGGACAATGGAGTATTAATAACAATTTCAACTTTATCAAGCATGATTAATGGTTGCTTTGGATGTATGTCAACTCTTGATCCTATCTATGATATTTATTCATTGGATACAGGAAATGGGGTGGTAGGTTTAGATCTAAATACAGGATCTGTTGTTTACAATTCGCCCAAAATAAATTTACCCGGTGAAAGTTTTGGTCACATTGCTTTGAAATGTAACACACATCAGATATTTGGAACTTCAGCAAATGTCAATTTAGGAGTTAAATACCTTTCTGAAATAGATCCATATACGGGAGTGATATCTCATATAGGGAATACAGGTTGGAATACCGGAGTTTGGAAGCCCGGTTCAGGAGGCGATTGTATTAATCAATATACAGGCGATTATTATTATTCCGGTGCAGGACATTTGATAAATGGTGCCAACACAACCACCGGAGCTCTCATCTACAGTCAAATAATCAATTCAGGTGAGTTGTATTTTATTCAACATTTTTCAGAGTGCAATTGTGAAATTTCAGATCTCGATGATGACATCGAACCATTAGATCTAAAAATATATCCGAAGCCATTTTCTGAAACGCTGAATATCTCTACCGGTAATTCC
>JAGPCH010000379.1 GCA_018058125.1 Ignavibacteria bacterium
TAAAAATATGAATATTTGGTGAATTGGGAGGCTATTTAAGCAGCATAGCCTTTACGGTTTTGGTGTACTTGTTGCTGCTTTCGAGTGATTGGGCTTCACGGTGGAAGATGTATACTCCGGAAGGAAACTTCCCCCGGTCAAGTTTCAAGTAAATCCCTCTTCAATGCTCTTTCACTATGTCCATGTATTTTCCTTCTTTCAACAACAACCCATTGTTGTGTAAGGAAAATATTTCCGGATATCTCTTTTATAAATATTATATTATCACTATATTTGCATAATATCATTAAGATTGTTAGTATGCAAATCATATTCCTTCAACGAAAGATGAAATGGAAATAGTTGATTATATCAAAAAAACAACCGGACTGAATGTTGTTTCGCGAAATCTTCCTGATGAAGTGATAAAAGGATTGCCTCTTTACCTGAGTATCGGAACTTATCAGGAGCTTTATATTGAGAACAGGAGAGTCATACTTGATATCAGAAAATCTTTTCAAGGTATTACACCGGACCGTCTTGCAAAGCAAAAAGAACTGTTGGAAAAGTATTTTTCTGCTACCATTGTTTTTTGTTTTGAAGAGATTGAATCTTATCAACGGCAGAGGTTGATCCAAAAGCGGGTTCCCTTTATTTTGCCAAACAGACAAATGTTTATCCCCACTCTGTTATTAGACCTGAAAGAGTTCGGTACCGGCACAAAATCTCAAAGAGATAACCTGGGAGCAATCAGCCAGCTTTTAGTTCTTTATCATTTACAAAAGGAATCAATTGAGAATATTCCTCTCGGAGAAATTACAAAATTACTGCCCTGCTCGCCTATGAGCATAACCCGTGCCACGAGAGAATTGGTTGCATCCGGAATTTGCAGAATTGAAGGTTCGAAAACGAAGGTCATTAAATTCTCATCTGAAAAAAAAGAACTCTGGAATATCTCACTTCCTTTATTAAGTTCGCCTGTAAAAAGAAAAATCTACTTTGACGATCTTCCGGAACTTTCTCCTCGGATGATATCGGGAGAAGCTGCTTTGGGACATTATAGCAATCTGTCAAGCGGTGAAAATAATCAATCTGCCATATCCATAAAAAAATACCGTTTAATGAAGAAACTAAATACACTTCCCGAAATACATTTGCATGACGGGAGGTTTACTGTTGAAATTTGGAATTACGAACCCGGATTACTTTCCAACACAAATTTTGTGGACCCCCTGTCATTATATCTTGCCTTCAAAAATGATGAAGACGAAAGAATACAAATGTCATTGGAAGAAATGATTGGGAATATTATATGGTAAGAGGGCTTGATAAATTCAAAGCACATTTTAGTGATTATGATCATCATTATACAATTATCGGAGGAACAGCCTGTTTTTGGAATTTGCAGGCTGCCGGTCTTGGATTTAGAGCAACTCAAGATATAGATATTCTTATCATATTAGAGAATTATGATATTAAATTCAACCATCACCTTTGGAAGTTCTTTATCGATGGGAAATATTCCAGTCTTCAAAAAGAGGTGACAGAACAAAAGTTCTATCGGTTTTTGAACCCGGGAGATGATGAGTTCCCGAAACAAATCGAAATTCTGTGCCGAAAACCGGAGGCAATCAATCTGCCCGGCGGTCTGGCTGTGACAGCTATCGATCCCGAAGAATACTTTTCTCATTTATCCGCCATCATTCTTGATGATGACTATTACAATTTTACAATTGGAAATTCTTATACTTTAAACGGACTGCATATATCCGGGATTGAGGCATTAATTTGCTTAAAAGCATATGCTTATCTAAATCTAAGTAACAGAAAAGAAGAAGGTGAGAATATTGATGAAAAAAACATAAACAAACATAAAAGGGATGTTTTCCGCCTTGGCGCAGGATTAAAAACGACGGATATTATTTTACCTTCAAAAATTCGATCTGATTTGAAAATGTTCGTGCAAATAATGGAGAAAGAAAAGCCGGAGGTTGTGAATCTGCTTAAACTCATGGGAATAAACAATTTAACGAGAGATGATATCCTGTCGACCTTAAATAAAAGTTTTCGACTCTAAATATAGTCGGGTAATTCGTTGTTTTTTCGCCTATTTAATTAATTGAACTTTAACACTTTTTATTAAAGTCTTTTCCCCCGTTTTACGGGTGAAGTGAAATATGTAGGTACCGCTTGAAACGGCATGGTTTCCCAGGTTTATCTGTTCTGTTTGTGTCCCTTTCTCTTTTTGTGATGATTCATTATATATTCTCTGACCGAGGATGTCATATATCTCAAGTCGGAGAACCCCGGAATCAGCCAGGGTATATTGAACAGAAATCTGTCCATTGGTCGGGTTCGGTGATACCGTTACTATTAATGTTTTTTCTTGGTATGTTACCTCCTTTTCTTCTTCTATTGATACAGGGGTTCTTGTCCCTGCGTAGATGTAAATATGAGATAATATCTTGCATGTCTCAAAATACTCAACTCCTGAATTTATTTAATATATGCCACTTTTACGGTCGTGACAAATGAACCTTTCTCCATGTCGGAAGAAACCCTGATCAAGTATGTACTGCTTGAAACATTAAGCGAACTGAAATCTAAATCTTCACTATGTTCACCCCTTACTCCAAAGGCAGATTTTGAATAAATTTCTTTCCCCATTATGTCAAACACTTCTATTCGAATAACTCCATCACTCGGCTGGATGTAGTTGATCTTAATATTTTTGTTGAAGGGATTAGGGGAAACAAACACGCTTAACTCTGAAGCAAGATCTGTGCTGTATTCATCTTCAATGCCAGTGGGTTTTCTTGTTCCTTTTATTATAAATGTGCTACCCTCAGGTTCAGAATTATCGTAGTAAGCATTCTCCAAAATACATATATCATCAGCATCATCACCTGTAACATTGCCTATCCTGCCACCAAAATTGAAAGAATAAAAACCCGGATCTGCGGGGGAATAGATTCTTGCCTTTTCATCCGGTATTGGGTTACCTCCAAGGTAAAGCCTCGAGCTCGTGTATGCGATATGAAAAATCAAATCATTAAAACCATCTGAGTTAACATCGCCCGGTGAGAACAATCCCGTCCATCCACTATTCT
>JAGPCH010000019.1 GCA_018058125.1 Ignavibacteria bacterium
GTATGGAGTGTGTGGAGTGTATGGAGTGTTTTAAAAGTTTCTAAGTTTAAACAAATTCAAGATTACTCAATACTCAATACTCAATACTCAATACTCAATACTTAATACCTAATACCTAATACCTAATACCTAATACCTAATACCTAATACCTAATACTTAGTACTTAAGAAACACATTCTCCACATTCCACCCGCCTTTTACATTCAGATCCTTCTCATAAATGATAAAACTTTCCGCTGCTCTGAACGGAAAATATTTTCCCTTATCAAATACACCGTTACCGTTTGAATCCATAAATGAAAACAGAATGTATTTACCTTCGAGTACTTCTTCAAATATAAACTGTACTGTGTCATTTATTTTTTTTGAATAAGTGATAAATCTGTTTTCTTTATTGTAAAGTTTTATGAATACTTCACCCGTTAATCCGATGTCAGATTTAATTCCTCCTGTTATGGTTGCAAACTCTTCCTTCGAAGCAGTTTCGAAATTTCTTTCATACAAATATTTTTTCCCGGTTTGAATAAGGTCAATCTTTAAAGTGTAGTAATTACCGGGTTTGTAATTATCCAATGGAAAGATCTCAAGAAGGGAATCATTTATCCAGTTGAATACCTGCCTGTTTGTCTCCCCTGATGCTGTATCCTTTACTGTGAAATTATTAACAATTTCCTGTTTTGGTAAATTGTTATTACTGAAGTAAAAATAAAATTTATAATCAGGAGTTATCTTTTTTTCATCTTCAGAAATATTAGAATAAATATAACCGATCGAATCCGGGCTCAGTGAATTTATAAACGAATCACTGTTCTTTTCTGCTTCCGGATCCATAAGAAGAAAGTTAAGACTTCTGATATCATTTGCATTTGCCGAGAGCTTAAAGTCATCCGAGTGAACGGCTATCAGATCGAGATCCGGATCATAAAGGTTATTCCTGTCTTCGTCTGTGATCGCGAAAATTCTGTAATCTCCGTCAGGTAAATTTGTAAATTCGAAACTACCGTCAGGAGAAACCTGAAGCACATAATCCGGTTCATTCTTTTGCGGATCCAGCTGCTCCGCAGATTTACCGGCTTTCAGGAAAAGCATTACCTTTACCCTGTCATAATTCTCAGCTAATACATTACCCGAGATCAATCCATCATCTATCCTGCTGCCGGTCGAGAAAGCAAATGTCAGCGGAACAGTAAGTGTATTTCCGCCATTTACATCTTTCAGGTCCTTGCCCACATATATTACATATGTCCTGTTAATGTCAAAAGGTCCGGAGAATTCAACCTCTACTTCTTTTCCGCTCCAGTCAAAATTCATTTTGCCTTTTGGTTTTGGTGAAATGAAAAAAGCTTCTTCAAAGCTCCTTCTGTCAACGTATTCATTAAAAACAATTTTAACCGATCTTCCTTTGAAATTAACTGTACCGGCACGAGGTATAATAGATTTAATTTCGGGCGGCATCTTGTCATCCTCGCCACCTCCGGGAGGTAATTGATTTGCACATGAGCTGAACAGGATCATAAATAATAAAGAAAAATATGTTAATAGTTTCAAATCAGAATTGCTTAAATTTATTTTAGTTAAAGGCATTAACAATTAATTCTCAAAAAAATATTTTATCGATCAGATAATAAAATTTAATGAGTTTTCAGTGATTTAAATTTCAGGATCACTTTAGTCCCTTTCGAAATATTATTTTCGAATTTAATTTCCGCCTTCATGTCATCAAGAGACTTTTTAGCAATTGCAAGACCAAGTCCCATTCCGGTTGATTTTGTTGAGAAGTTTGGCTTGAATAAATTTTCCATAAGAGAATCCTCTATCCCGCACCCGTTATCAGATATTTCAGCCATGATGAAATCTCCATCGGCATCTTTGTATACATATGTTTTAATTTCAACTATGCCTTCTGTTTCTATAGACTGAATTGAGTTTTTTACAAGGTTTTGAAAGACTCTGTTTAGCTCGTGCTTATCTGCATAAATTTTATCAAGCCCCCGGCTCAGAGAGATCCGGAAGTCTATATCAGGTGCAAGTCTGTACAAAGATACTACTTCTTCAATTATCTCATTTACATCAACCTTCTCATAATTTTTTCCGGATAGTTTTGCAAAATCGGAAAATTCGGTTGCAATATTATTTAGTTTATCAATCTCATTGATAATAATATTCCTTGTCTTTTTCAGCACTTCAGGAAAATTATCTTTGTTGCCATTAGTATTGTTATAAACTTCGTCAAGATGCTGAATTGATAGTTTCATTGGAGTAAGAGGATTCTTGATCTCATGAGCTACTCTTCTTGCTATATCTCTCCAGGCTGCCTCTCTTTCTGCTTTTTTTAATTTATCACGCGAACTCTCTAGCTCCAGTGACATGTTATTGAATGATTTTATAAGATCTCCTATTTCATCTTTTGTACCTGGTTCGAGTTTTACATTCATATCCCCTTTTGAGATCCTTTCCGTGGCATTCTGTAGTTTTAAGATTGGTCGGGAGATTTTATATGTTAAGAAAGTTACAAATACAAGCAGAATTATTATAACAATTATATAAATACCGAAAACAAAAGTTAGGATTTCGGTTAGCTCTTCATTTATTTCATTTTGTTTATACAAAGTCTGAGAAGAGATAATGCCGATCAGATTATTCTTGGAATCAAAAAAAGGTTTGTAGCCAACAATAAAAGAAAGAATGCCTATGCCTTCGGTTTCGGAGAAAAAGTCTTTTCTTAAATATACAATATTGTAATATGCTTCTGCGTCAATTCTTGTATCAAGAAGATCCGATCGGTAAAGTTCATCATTTGTAGTAGATACAAGTTTGGTTTTTAAGAACAGATTAAAGTTTTTATCCGATTTTTTAAGAGAATTTGTTAACAGGTTGTTGTGATCTTTTCTCAGACTGTCAAGACCGGAATAGTTAATCTGACTGTTGACCATGCTCTGAGAAAAGAGATTAAGATCAGATACAATTTCATTTTGAAAATTATAATCATATTTATCTTTTATAAAGCTTCGGGTATATATGGCTAGGAGTACAATAGGTATAACGGAAACAATAAAAAATGAAGCAAACAATTTTTCTCTGAAATTGAGCCTGAAATCCCTGAGTCTGAAGACTATCAGTAATGAGAATACAGAAAGAAAAATCAGGTATAGAAATACTGTAAACAATATAAACTTCAGATAAAAAAAAGTTGTAAGCTTGAAATCATTTCTTTTTAAACTAATTGAAAAAATTCTTTCCGTATCTGTTTTCTGAGTCTGAGGAGATACAATATAAAAGGTACGGTACCTGTCGTTATTTATAACTTCATATCTCCAATCGGATTTATCTTCTTTGTATTTGACTGTCTCCCTGAATGCATCGAGAGAAAGTGTATTTGTTTTTGAAAGATCCTGGTTGGTGGAAGTTATAATCTCGCCGCCGAGATATTCAGTAATTACCGGAGTTGAGATAAGTTTATCAAACAAATTATCCCTCGAATAATTTCTGAAAAACTGCATTGAAGAATGAGCCAGGAAATTTTTGGATTCGAACTGAACTGCTATTAAAAGAAATCCCAGATTTGTTTCATATTGAGTATTTTTAAGACCTATTCTTTCTATCGGGACTATCCCAAGATAATATTTCTGTTCTTCATTTTTCAGTATAACGATCTTTTCTGCAGTATAATAAAAATCAGGCTCTTCACTATCCTGTATCCCGTCAGATTCATCTGAAATGTCAAACTCCGGTTCTTCGTCTAATTCTTCGGTTAAATCATATTCAGTAGTATCCGGAATTACTTTAAAAAGATCTTTCTTTTTAAAGTAATTGATCTCAGCATAAGAGTTAATAGAATCGGAATTCATATTGCCTGAGTTAAAAATAAAATCGCTTATTACTTTTTTATTTGTATCAAGAATTATAACAGCTGTATTGAAATTTTCTTCGCTGAATTTACTTTCAGACCAGATAGAAAAAGCCATCTCAGAAAATTTATTCTTATCTTTTATGTCTGATTCGATCTTATTGTCTTCGGAAAATTTTGAAAGCTCTGTCATAAGATGGAATTTTATTCTGTCATCATCTTTTTCGGTAATCTTCCTGCCTATCAGTTCGACAAAGTAAGTCTCCTGGGATGTTATTTTATCAAGAAGAATTCCCGGAATCACAATTATGCAGAATAGGATCACAAGCGAAAAATTCTTAATTGAAAACATATTGTAGTTTTTTTTAAGCAGAATTTTTCTGGCAAGATAAACCCCAAAAAAGAAACTGGACAAAATTATCATCAGACGGTTAAGATAGTCAATTTTAAAATCGTCAGTGAATAAGGGAATAAACTGATTTATAATCAGAAAAATAAATAAAATTATCAGAAAGGAATATTTTCCGAGAATTTTTACTGGAGACAGATCATAAGAGGATTTTTTTATTATCAGAATTATCAGGGACAGTTCTATGGTAAACATTGAAAAAGAAATAAATATAATAATCAGCTGAATAATAAATAACTCCGAGTTTGGGATAATGCTTGTCTTATCAAAAAATTTCAAATTGGAATCAAATACAATACTCTGAATAACAACTCCAAACAAATATATTACTGCAAAAAACAAAGTAATAAACAGAATGTTTGTGAAATGTGTAAGTAATCCGCCTTTCCTTTGCGGGAATATTTTCTTTGCAAATATAGAAGAGAGGAATATTCCGTAAATTGAAATGATAAGAATGAATATTGATGTAATTAATAATTCGCCGGTGGATTTAGCAATACCAAACCCGAAAGATGATGCAAAATAACCCGGGGAAAATATATCAGAAGGAAAAATTACAGAAGGAAAATGAAATTCAAGCCAAACATACCTGATGCAAATCAGATAAACTGAAAACAAAACAAATTTTACAATGCAGGATCCGGTTTTAACTGTAAATTTTAATCCAATGATAAACAATAATGCTGAAAGACCAAAGATCAAAACGGATATAATTCTTTTTGTAAGGATCTGAATATTCTGAGTATGGGTAAGTTCGCTGTATTTAGGAAATACAAGTACTCCGATTATATTACCTTCAAGTCCCCTGAGATCTATTGTTATGTTATTATCTATGACAGATGAATCGAGGTCAATCTTTTCAGATATTGCAGCCGCAGGCAGGAGTTCTGAAATAACATTAAACGCCTGGTTTATATCATTTAAAAGACCTGTGTTTTGAAAAAATTTATTGTTTATCTGATATTTGATATCTATCAGTCTGGAAGTAAGTATCACTCCGGTTACAACTGAATTGTCATTTGGATCATAGACAGGGGAATAAATTATCAGATAAGTATAAAAACCAATTTCTTTGAGTATGGAAAATTTTTTTCCGTTTACGCATTTTTGCAGAGAATAAATATCGGAATCAAGTTTTCGCCCTTTGAATGCAAGAAGTTCCAGTCTGGTGTTATAAATTTCAACCTGATAATTGTTGCTTAGATTATATTTGAATAGTTCTTCGAAAAGTTTTTTAGAATCACTTTTCTGAACTAATTTTAATATTACGGCATTCTGAGTAAAATTTTCTGAAAGTTCATTCAGCTTATTCTGATAATCATTGAACAAACCGGTAGCTATTCTGCTCTGTTCGGATGTTTTTTCAGATTCAATTTCATTCCAGCTGCTGTTAATATTGGATTGAATGTAACCGGAAAGTAACTCTATTACAATTATCCAGATAAAAATTAAAAAAGCGATTAAAGTTAAAATCTTTAAACGCCTGTCGAAAAATTTATTTCCGCCGCTATATTTAGAATGTTTCTTTTCCAATATGATATTAAAAATTCTTCAGGTGATACACATACAAATAAACTGTTTATTCTAATTAATTGAAATCTGATCTATATACCATTTGTTGCCATAGTATTTTAATGAAATTGCAACATCGAGATTTCGTTTGCCGGAACCGATCATATATGTATAAGTCCCGTTTACAAATGCATACGTATTGAATCTGCTAGATCGGGTGTACTTAAAACTCTTAATGGTAAAGTAATCCATGAAATTGATAAGTATCTGTTCTGCCTGAGCCGAGCTGTAATATCCCTTATCATTGCTTGCTATATTCAGATATACCTGTGAGTCAAAATACGGAGTCATATAGTTTACGTTATTGTATAAAAAACCGTAACTGACATCCTTAAAAGTTTTTTTACACAGTTCATATTTCTCCCGGGTTGATTCATTGCGGTACTTTTTATTTTTCCACCATTTATCCTGTGAATAAGTATGGCTGGCGTTAAATAACCCTGCAAAAATAAATAATAAAATTAAAACTGAAGCTTTTCTTAGCATTAATATATCTTTAATAAACAAATTATATAAATTTGATTGTTAATGCAATTTAGAACAAGAAGCTTTTTGATTTGACTTAAAATACGACAATTTTTAAATGGACATGATAACATTGTTTGCAGCTGCAGATCATGGATTTTTGTGTAGATTAGCAGAATCAAGGTTCGGATATCTTGTACAGGATCTGATTTTATAAGTTTAAGGATATTAATTTTAAGACAATATAATCAGTTTTTTTAAAAAGATTTCAATTATAGTATTGAATAAGTTTTTGATTAAAGTTAATTTGCAGTTCGTAAAATTTTTGCCGGGGTAGCTCAGCTGGTTAGAGCGTCGGAATCATAATCCGTAGGTCGGGGGTTCAAGTCCCTCTCCCGGTACAAATTTATACTTTCCTTTATTCACATCTATAGTTATTAAAGTTATTAAAGTTATTAAAGATATTAACGATATTAACGATACATCCCGGTACATAATTTTCAGAATGCACATTTCAATTCAATTTCATTCATTGCTTTAATCAACTGTCTGATCATATATAATAGGAATCAGAAAGATTTTTTGTCAGAAACCCGGGATCAGATTTTGTAATATAAATCAATTGATTAATTTTCATATAAAAGCTATCTTTGTAGTTCATCAAATAAAATTTAATTGTCATGGCAGAAATAACTTTAAAAGCTAAAAAAAAGGAAGCTATCTTAACCGGTACTTTAAACCAGTTAAGAAAATCGGGTGTCATACCGGGAATATATTACGGACACGGTGTCGGAAACATTAGCATTACGGCTACTGAATCAGATCTAAGACCAATCATTTATACAACAGAATCCCATATAGTTAACCTTAGTCTTGAAGGAGAAAGCGCACCATTGAGCTGTATCCTTAAAGATGTACAGTTTCATCCTGTATCAGATAAACCACTTCATTTTGATCTTTTTGCATTAAAAGCTGGCGAAACTATCACTATAGAAGTTTCAGTTCATCTTATCGGAAATGCTGTCGGAGTAAAAGACGGCGGAGTGCTTCAGCACATCCTGCATAAACTACAAATAGAATGTCTTCCAAAAAACATTCCTTCACACATAGATGTTGACGTTTCAGGGTTAAATATGAATGATGCTGTAAAAGTAGGGGATCTGAACCTTGAGAATATTACAATTCTTAATGACGAAAACTCTTCAATTGTAGCAGTTGTTCCGCCAACTGTTGAAAAAGAAGTAGTCAGTGAAGATGCAGACGCACCGGCAGAACCGGAATTAGTTTCAAAGTCCAAGAAGGATGGTGAAGAAGGTGGAGCCGAATAAGAAATTTATTTTCTTTTCTAATTAATATGAAAAACTTATTTAGTGAAGCTGATCATTGGTCTCGGTAATCCCGGCTCAAAATATGAACTGACAAGACATAATATTGGATTCATAGCATTAGATTTATTTGCCTCGTTCTTAAATATAAAATATTCGGGCGGTAAAGGTGACTGGCTTCAGGCTAAAGGCAGAATAGGAGAAGAAGTCGTTTATCTTGTTAAACCAACTACCTATATGAACAACAGCGGTTTAGCTGTTAAAGAATTCATAGAAAGATATGAAAATGAACTGACTGATCTTACCGAAAAACCCGGTTTAAAAGATATACTTATAGTGGTTGATGATTTTCAGATACCATTAGGCATGATAAGAGTCAGGAAAAACGGAAGTGACGGTGGTCACAATGGATTATCCAGTATTATATATTATCTGAACTCTGATGAATTTCCAAGGATGCGAATAGGAATAGGTAAAGAAGAAGTTCCGGCTAAAGAAGAATTCATTAAATTTGTTCTTGGTAATTTTGAGAAAGAAGAGATTGATATAATAATAAAAATGAAGCCCTTTTATATCGACTGCATGAAAAGCTTTGTAACCGAAGGATTAACCAAAACAATGAATAACTACAATAAAACATTTATTTGATCTATGCTTTTAACGGCACTTCCAATTTTTAAAGTTTACTCCCCAAATTATAATTATCTGAAATTATATTATTCATTCCGGCTATACATTAAACAATCAATTAAGAAATTTCAAAAAACAATAAGTTTTAAAAAATCAAAACACAAAAAATGCGGAAATATTTATTAAGTATTTTACTTGTGATCATAGCTCCGATTATGACATTTGCAAGTGAAGCTAATTTAAAGATTCCTGAGCTAAGCGCAGATCAGAATCAAATGCTGGTTTGGGGTATTGTTGTATGTCTCCTTGGACTTGGATTTGGAATCTATCAGTTTATGGCGGTAAAAAAGTTGCCGGCTCATAAATCAATGCTTGAAGTATCACAGGTAATATTTGAAACCTGCAAGACATATCTTCTTCAGCAGGGAAAATTTTTACTTATTCTGTTTGTATTCATAGGAGCTTGTATCGCTTTTTATTTTGGCGTGCTTCAGCAAGAATCTGCAGGCGGTGTAATTCTGATCTTAATGTGGACCGTTATCGGTATCCTTGGATCTTACGGTGTTGCATGGTTTGGAATCAGAATGAACACTCTTGCAAACAGCCGAATGGCTTTTGCATCGCTAGAAAGAAAGCCGCTTAAACTTCTTACAATTCCCCTTAATGCGGGAATGAGTATTGGTGTACTTCTTATCTGCGTTGAGCTTATTATGATGCTTATTATATTTTTGTATGTTCCGAGAGAATATGCCGGAGCAAGTTTTATAGGTTTTGCAATCGGTGAATCACTTGGAGCTTCCGCTCTGAGAATTGCCGGTGGTATTTTCACTAAGATCGCTGACATTGGTTCGGATCTTATGAAAGTTGTATTCAAGATCAAAGAAGATGATCCGAGAAATCCTGGTGTTATTGCAGATTGTACAGGTGATAATGCAGGTGATTCTGTAGGACCTACTGCTGACGGATTTGAAACTTACGGTGTGACAGGTGTTGCTTTGATCAGCTTTATCGTACTTGCAATTCCGGGAGTTGAACTACAGGCAACATTGCTTGTGTGGATATTTGTAATGAGAATTTTAATGATCATTACATCGATAGCCGCGTTCTATATTAATGGAATTGTTTCGAAGATAAAATATACTGGTAAAGATGAAATGGATTTTGAAAAGCCTCTTACAGCTTTAGTCTGGATTACCTCTATACTATCAATAATTATTACTTTTATAGCAAGTTATTATTTAATTGGTGATCTTTCTGATGGTCTTTGGATAACACTTTCTATTATTATCAGTTTTGGTACATTAGGCGCAGCGCTTATACCTGAATTTACTAAAATATTTACTTCACCAAAATCAAAACACGTTGAAGAAGTTGTAACCGCATCAAAAGAAGGCGGAGCTTCATTAACAATTCTTTCCGGTCTTGTTGCCGGTAATTTCAGTGCTTTCTGGCTGGGAATGGTTTTCTTTGGTCTTATGTACGGTGCCTATGTCGCATCAGGTTCTATTCCTGATGGGATGATGGATTATCATACTATCTTTGCTTTTGGTCTTGTAGCATTTGGTATGCTTGGAATGGGACCTGTTACAATTGCAGTTGACTCATACGGTCCGGTTACAGATAATGCTCAGTCTATTTATGAATTGTCACTTATTGAAGAAAATAAAGAAGAGAAAGAAAAAGAAATCGAAAAAGAATTCGGATTCAAGCCTGATTGGGAAAAAGCAAAACTTTACCTTGAAGAAAATGACGGAGCCGGAAATACATTTAAGGCAACTGCGAAACCTGTACTTATCGGTACGGCTGTAGTGGGAGCTACAACAATGATATTCTCGCTCATTCTTGTTCTGAAAAGCGTACTTGGCGTCGAACCTGAAACTGTATTGAATCTCTTAAATCCTTATTCAATCCTCGGATTCCTCTGCGGTGGCGCAGTTATATATTGGTTTACAGGCGCTTCTACACAGGCAGTTACAACCGGCGCATACAGTGCGGTTGAATATATTAAAAAGAATATTAACCTCGATGAGAACGCTTCAATGAGCGCATCTACAGAGCAATCCAAGAAAGTTGTTGAGATCTGTACTAAATACGCTCAGAAAGGTATGTTCAATATCTTTATAGCAGTATTCTCGTTTGCTATAGCTTTTGCTTTTATGTCAGCTCCGGTCGGTGACAATAATGCTCCGGCTTGTTTCTTTATCAGTTATCTAATTTCGATCGCAGTGTTCGGTTTATTCCAGGCTATATTCATGGCTAATGCCGGCGGAGCGTGGGATAATGCAAAGAAAGTTGTTGAAGTTGATTTGAGAGAAAAAGGAACACCTCTTCATGATGCAACAGTTGTCGGTGATACTGTAGGTGATCCTTTCAAAGATACATCTTCAGTTGCATTGAACCCCATTATTAAATTCACAACTCTTTTCGGTCTGCTTGCAATGGAAATTGCAATTACAGAGACATTCAGGGATTCAGCTCC
>JAGPCH010000380.1 GCA_018058125.1 Ignavibacteria bacterium
CATGAGGTCGGGCTTATAAAAGAAAAAACATTTTATACAGAAAATGGTGATGTGTTTTCGGAAGGTTGTCTGGTTACGGGCTTGTTGTTCTTTGCATTTAGTTTTTTCTATAGAAATAAGAAATAAGAAATAAGAAAAAACAATTAAGGAATAAGTAAATTAAGCATTCCGGTAAAATTGTTAATTTAATTTCCTGATCTCTTTGGTTATCTCTTTATGCAGATTGATCAGATCATCTGATATCAGAATTTTCTGTTCTCCTGCTCTGGTGTTTACCCAGCCTGCAGCTTCCGCTTGTTCATCGTTTTGAAAACCGGTTGGCGGAATATCGATCTCATACTTATTGAAATCAGCTTCCCGCTTCTTCAGATTTTTTTTGAGCTTTACCTTTTTTAGATTTCTGAAATCGTTATTAACTCTTAGTGAAAGTTTCTTAGCAGGTGTAAATTTAATTTTCTTATCTTCTTCTATTCCATCCTTATCTTTTACACCGTAAACTTTAAAACTACCGAATTTCTGTATGGAGATCTTACCTTCTTTATGAATAGCTTTCAAAACCGTATCGAATACAGCGCTGACAGCTTTCTCCGCCTTTTCCTTACTTATCCCTATGTCAATGGAAACAGTTGAAATTATCTTTTCTTTATTCAATTTGTTTTACTTTGTATTCGTTTTAAAATCAATTATGTCTTTAGGCGGAGTAATTAGTATCTGATTATTCTTATGCTGTTCTATTTTTATATTTTGTCTTACAATTCTGAACTCTCCGAAGTTTTCTATATTTACATTATTCTTTTTCTTAAGATCCTTTGCAATCATTTCAAAAACAAGATCAAATACCTTTGAAGATTTTTTTCTTTTTAACCGGGACTCTTTAGAAATGGATTTGACTAATTCCTGTTTCAGCATGATTCGAATATATATTTTATGTTACTAATTAATTTTTCAAGATACAATTTATCTGTGCTGTCAAAGTTTGAATGAACATCACTGTCTATGTCAAGAATGGCTATGACTTCTGAGTCCGATATTACCGGTATTACGATCTCGGATTTTGACAAAGAATCGCATACTATGTGTCCGGGAAATTCATCTACATTATCGACTATGACAGTCATTTTCTCTTCTGAAGCAGTCCCGCAAACTCCCTTGCCAAATGGAATTCTTGTACATGCAACTCTTCCCTGAAATGGTCCGAGTACCAGTTCATTTTTCTTTATATTATCAGTCAGATAAAACCCAACCCAAAGAAAATTGTCCATTGAATATTTTAACGCGGATGTGATATTCGCAAGATTGGTAATAAGATTCGGCTCACCGCTGATCAAAGAGTTTATCTGCGGTAGAAGTAACTCATATTTTTCCTGCTTGGAAATTTCAGATGATGTCTTTAATTCAAATGCCATTTTTGTAAAAAGTATTGAGTATTGTGTCTTGTGTCTTGTGTATTGAGTATTGAGTATTGAGTATTGTGTATTTACTATTAACTACTAACTATTAACTACTAACTATTAACTACTAACTATTAACTACTAACTACTAACTACTAACTACTAACTACTAACTACTAACTATTAATTACTAACCATTAACAACTAGCTTGAATACATTTTCATAAATTCATTTTCATTTATAATAGTAACTCCAAGAGATTTTGCTTTTTCAAGCTTACTTCCCGCATCAGTTCCGGCGAGAACGTAATCCGTTTTTTTACTTACTGACGAGCTGACTCTTCCTCCAAGATCCTCTATTATTTTCTGTGCTTCATCTCTTTTAAAATTTTCCAGTGTACCAGTCAGAACAAAAGTCTTATTATTGAATTGATCATTGATCTTTCCCGGATCCTTATTCTTTTCTGATTCAAACTGAAGTCCGGCATCTTTAAGATTAACGATAAGCTCTATATTCTTCTTGTCTTTGAAGAAGGCAGAAACACTTTCGGCAATTTTAGGACCTATCTCATGAACAGCAACTATCTCTTCCATTGTAGCATTTGATAAATTATAAACAGACCCGAAATTTTTTGCGAGTATCTTTGCAGTTCTTTCTCCTACATGTCTTATCCCAATCGCAAACAATACTTTTTCGAACGGTTTGTTCTTTGAATCTTCTATAGCCTTTAAAAGATTTTCAATGCTCTTTTCTCCAAACCTTTCCAGCGAGATCAACTCATCTTTACTGTCTTTTAATTTATATATATCCGAATAGTTTTTTATTAATCCTTTTTCGAGAAATATTTCTATAATGCTTTCTCCGAGACCGTCGATCTCCATGGCATTTCTGTGAACAAAATGCTCTATGCGTCCCTGTATCTGTGCCTGGCAATCATAATTCGGACAGTAATAATATACTTCTTCCTCCGGCTTTACTATCTTTGTCGAGCAAACCGGACATTTATCGGGCATTTTATAAGCTTTTGAATTCTTGTTACGTCTTTTAAGATCTACCGATAATATTTTTGGAATCACATCACCGCCTTTTTCTATTATTACATAATCACCTTCACGGATATCTTTTCTCTGAATCTCATCAAAATTATGCAGCGTAGCTCTTGAAATAGTAGATCCGGCAAGAAACACAGGCTGAAGCTCTGCAACAGGAGTAATGGTGCCTGTTCTGCCGACCTGAGTATAAATCCTGTTCAGCTTTGTTTCGGTTTCTTTTGCTTTGAATTTATATGCAACAGCCCAGCGGGGAGATTTTGAAACGCTCCCGAGAATATCCTGTTGTTCAAATGAATTTATTTTTATGACTACTCCATCTATCTCATAAGGAAGTTCATCTCTCGATTTTTCAACTTCATCGCAAAAGACTCTGACTTCTTCTATGCTTGAAACTTTTCTGTAATTAGCATTTACAGGAAATTTTAATTTCTCAAGAAGTTTGATGCTATCAAAATGGGTTTTAATTTTACTATCCCCGGTATGTATAAAATATGAAAAAAGATTAAGCGGCCGGGATGCGACTATGGAAGAGTTCTTCAGCTTAAGTGTTCCAGCGGCTGTATTTCGCGCATTAGCAAAAATCTTCTCACCATTGAATTCCTGTTCCTCATTTATCTTTATAAAATCATCTTTTCGGAA
>JAGPCH010000381.1 GCA_018058125.1 Ignavibacteria bacterium
AAAACAAAATTGATTCATGCCAGCCACAAAGAAGCTATTGATTTTATTGAAGATACGATAAGATCAGAAAGCATTGATTGCGATTTCTTAAGGTTAAATGGTTACCTTTTTCAGCATCCAACTGATGATGACAATTCATTAGAGAAAGAATTTAATGCTTGTAAAAATGCGGGGCTTGAAGTTGAACTTAAAAAAGGGATTCCCGGAACTGAATTTATTTTAAAGCCTTGTCTTGAATTTAAAGACCAGGCTCAGTTTCATCCGTTAAAATACATTAGCGGACTCTGTAATGCAATTAAAAGAAATGGAGGTAAAATTTTCACAGACACTCATGCCAGAGAGATTTCTGAAGAAGGAATTATCACTGACGGTGATTTTAAAGTAAACGCCAAACACGTTGTTGTCGCAACTAATACACCGGTAAACAATAAAGTTGTAATGCATCTCAAACAATATGCATATCGTACTTATGTTATCGGTGCTTTAATTGAAAAAAACTATTTACCTAATGCCTTGTGGTGGGATACAGGAAATTTTGACCTTAATAGCGATCTCGCTCCATATCATTATATCCGACTTCAAAAATACAATGAAGATTTTGACCTATTGATTTGCGGTGGAGAAGATCATCCTACAGGTCTGCCGGATGCCGATGGTAAAGGGATTTCAGAATCAAACAGGTATGATCTGCTTGAAAAATGGTGTCGCACATTCTTCCCGATAAAAAATATTATTTACCGATGGTCAGGACAAGTTATGGAACCAATGGACTGTCTTGCATACATAGGACACAATCCTATGGATAGTAAAAACATTTATATAGTTACCGGAGATTCCGGAAATGGAATGACCCATGGAACAATCAGCGGTCTACTTATCCCGGATCTAATTCTAGGCAGAGAAAATAAATACGAAGATATTTATTCTCCATCGCGATTTAAGATCTTTAAAAAAGGATCAGTTTTTTTTAAAGAAGTTGCAGGAGGGTTTGTAGCTTATCTGAAAAACAAACCTGATCATCCGGAAAATGAAAATGTTTATGAAATCAAAACCGGCGAAGCTAAAGTTGTAGAAATAGATAAAAAGAAATATGGCGTTTTTGTTGATGAAAAAAATGAACTGCACTTTGTTTCTGCAGAGTGCACACATTTAAAATGCATTGTAAACTGGAATTCTGATGAAAAAAGTTGGGATTGTCCCTGCCATGGAAGCAGGTTTGATCATTTAGGTAATGTGTTAAACGGTCCTGCTAATTCTCCTTTGAAATATTACAGTGAAGATGAAATAATCCGTGATTAAGAAAAGTCACTGTTTTTTTATAGTCTTCTTCCAGTAATTTTTCAGAAATCCTTTTTTGCCATACACCGGATCCTTCTGAGGAATGGATAAAGTACGAATTTTTGTTATTGCTTTTTTATATTCTGCAGGAGTTCCTGTATTAGTATCATAATCCTTTCCTTCCGGATAAGCACCAATACATATAAAATTTTTTGAGGCTTTAAGACATTTATGCCCGACACCGGCCGGCAAAATCAGGATATCTCCGGCAGTGACTTCTACTCTTTTACCTCCGGGACCACCAAGAATAAGAAATGCCGATCCCATGCTTATTCCTAAGCATTCATGAGTATTACTATGATAGTGATGAAAATTATATATTCCATTTTTCCAGGTGTTACTCCAGTTGTTGGTTAAAAATATTTTCTGAAGTAATTCCGATGATCTGTTTTTTTGTTTCGGGAGATTTACCGCACTTCTATAAATTAATACAGGTAGCCTGTTATTGGGAAAATTCTTATTTCGCTTGAGTGAAATTATTAAAATATCCGGTATTTTATTGATCCGTTCTTTCATGCAGCAGATTTTACTATCTGTGAGATAAATGAAAATAAAAATGCGCAGGATCTTTTTTTAATTTCCAATGGAGAGCCGCGGAATTGCTTTTTCTTTCTTGTAAGTTTATTCTTGTACAGAACTGAATAGTATACTGTACCAACAGGTTTATTTCTGTTTTCAGAGCCTCCTTCTGAGGCAAGGCCTGTAATGGAAGCGTGAACATCTGCCTTGATTAATAATTTAAGTTTGCGCACAAGCTTGTCAGTTATTACCTGAGATTCTGCAGTATGCTTTTTTATCAGAGTTTCAGAAAGGCCCATCAGATTTGTTTTTACAGATTTATCATTACATATAATTGCTCCTTTGAAGATGTCAGATGTAGAACTTATACTTCCAATTTTATGTGATAGATATCCGCAACTCATGCTTTCAGCAAATGCAATAGAAAGCCCTCTCGCTTTCATCATTCTTGCAAAATTTTGTTCGGGTCTCATATATGAAGATATGGTTCATTCAATACCTGAAATTCTGTGCCATTTATACAGGTAGATACACAAAAAATTTAGCCCCTTTACCCACTACGCTGGAGGCATAAATAAATCCATTATGATTTTCTACTATTCTCTTACAAAGTGCCAGGCCAATACCTGTCCCTGAATATTCATTTCTCCCATGTAATCTCTGAAACAAAGAAAAAATCAATTCGCTATACTTTTCTTCAAAACCAATTCCATTATCTTCAAAAACAATTCTATAATACTTCGCGTTGGGAGGATTTTTAATTGACTCAGAAATTTCTGTTCCCATTACCACACTTGACGAAATTCTGATAACAGGATCAACTTCGCCAAATTTCAAAGAATTGCTGATCAGGTTAGAAAACAATTGTCCAATCTGAATCTGATTACAGAAGATTTCCGGTAAAGAATCGCTGATAATAACAGCATTTCTCTCAGTTATTAAAAGTTCAAAATCTTGTTTTACATCATTAAGGACCTTATTAAGATCCACCATCTTCAGGTCATTTTTTTCATCATGATTTTTCGAAAGCCGGCTGTAATTCAATAATGATTTGATCAGATCTGACATGCGCTGTGCAGAAAATTCAAGTTTTTCAAAATACTTATTTACAAATTCCCTGTCATCGTAATTTTCCTGAATTAATTCTGCAAAAGTCTGAATTTTTCTAAGTGGTTCCTGCAGGTCATGTGATGCCACGTACGCAAATTGTTCGAGGTCTC
>JAGPCH010000382.1 GCA_018058125.1 Ignavibacteria bacterium
GTATAAATCGTGTCTGAATCTCTTCTTATTAACAAACTCAGCCAGTCTTATATTAGATGCCACAATGATTCTTATATTGATTGGTATATTTGTCTTTCCTCCCAGTCGTGTCAGCTTGCGTTCCTGAATAACTCTCAGCAGCTTTACCTGGTTCGGGTCAGAGAGGTTTGTAATCTCATCAAGGAAAATTGTACCGTTATTGGCAAGCTCAAATTTCCCCTGCTTCATATTATCTGCTCCTGTGAACGCTCCTTTTTCATGACCGAAGAGTTCGCTTTCTATGAGTGTTTCCGGAATAGCGCCGCAGTCAACTGCTATGAACGGACCATCTTTACGTTCGCTTTTCTGATGGATAAGATTTGCAATAACTTCTTTTCCCGTACCGCTCTCGCCGTGAATAACAACAGTTAAATCAGTTGGTGCAACTATGTTTACCTGATTAAATACAGAATTCATTTCAGGGCTTTTACCTATGATATCATCGTTACCTTCATCAAGTTTTTTTCTGAGAATATTGATTTCTTTATTGAGGTATCTGTTCTCAATTGCTTTGTTAATTAATATAAGTATCTCATCATTATTAAAAGGCTTTGTAACATAATGATATGCGCCTTTTTTCATCAGGTCTACTGCATCCTGAATATCTCCGAATGCGGTAAGAAAAATAACAGGAACATCAGGGTCTGATTTTTTTATTTCATAAAAAATTTCCCTTCCCGATAGTCCGGGCAGTTTCATATCAAGTATTACGAGATCATAAAACGTTTCCTTCACTTCCTTTATAGCTGCAAATCCGTCTGAAGCCTGAGTGCATTGGTAATCTGCATCTTCAAGGAGAGTAGTCAGTGTATACCTGATGAATTTGTTGTCATCTACAATTAATATTTTAGCCATAAGTTATGTTGTTGTTAAGGGTAATATTATTTTTATTATTGTACCTTTGTTAACTTCACTGGTGATTTTTATATCGCCCCGGTGAGATTTTATAATACTGTATGCAAGCCCCATCCCCAGCCCTGTACCTTCATCTTTAGTGGTAAAAAACGGTTCAAATATTTTATCAAGATTTTCTGCCGGAATACCTGTGCCTGTATCTGAAACTATTACATTCACATTATCTCCATCCTTTTTAGATTTTATTTCTACGCTGCCGCCTTCGCTTACTGCATCAATTGAATTTGTTATAAAATTTAAAAAGGCAGAATAAAGTTTTTCTTCATTTAATTCAAATTCCGGGATGGAATCATCAAGCAAAATTGTGCATGTCATTTTTTTATCTTCACATCTAGATTTCACGCTTTCATATAACTCATTCAGAATTTTATTAACACTTCCCGATTTAAAATTAATATCATCCGGAGATGCAAACTGAAGCAGGTCTTTTATAATTTTATTTGCCAGATTAATATTGATAAGTATATAATCCAGTCTTTCTTTAGCTTTATCGTCAAGCGTTTTTGATTTTGCCATAAACTGTGCAAGCGAGCTGATATTTGCCAGAGGATTTCTTATTTCATGCGCAATACCTGATGCAAATCTTCCCAGCGCTGTAAGCTTTTCCTGATGCACCATTTCTTTCTGCATTTCTCTCAGCTCATAGTATAGTTTTTTAAGCTCTTCCTCTTTCTGAATTCTTGTTTCTACTTCTTCCCTGAGATTTACAAGCACGTTGTTTAGCTCTGAAGTTCTTTCTTCTACTTTTATTTCAAGATTTTCTTTCGCCTCTTTTAAACTTTTCTCAGCTATTTTCTTTTCAATAAAGTTTCCTATCTGAGAGCTGATAGAATTCAACAGGTCTCTTAAAGCAGGTTCTTCTTCAATTTTATATTTGCTCAGACATTCAATTAAACCGAAAAATTCTCCGTTAACATAAATTGGTAAAACAAATGATGTTTTAATTTTCTTATCCTCAAAGCTTTTCCATAGATAAGATGTCTTTTTTTCTTCCGGATTTACCAATGAAAATGGTTGGATATCCAACTCTGCATTATCATTATACCGGTTAATGATTTTTTTAACAGCCAGATTCTTTTTCTCATCTAATGCCCAGTAATTTCCTATTTCAAAATTTATAACTCTGCACATATTATCAAGTATCCCTTCAAAAATTTCTTCAGGGGTCTCAGATTCTGCCTTTGCAAGAACCTGAGAAACTGAATTCTGAAGATGGATCAAACCTTCATCTTTTTTCTTTTGAGTTATATCCAGGCAAAGTCCGCTCATTACAATAGGAATTTCAAGCTCATTAACATAAAATCTTCCTGTGAGATTCAGCCATTTTATTGTTCCGTCCTCTTTTACAATTCTGAAGTCTACATCAAGATTTGTTTTATTCTTGTATGAATTTTTGTAGGCATCATTTACAATTTCTCTGTCATCAATAAAAACAAGATTTGACCATCCGTTTATAGCCGGGTTGAAATCTTCCTTAGTTTTTCCAAACATCTCATATAAATCATCTGACCAGTAAATTCTGTTCTTCACTAAATCCCATTCCCACTCGGCAGCTTTGCTTGCTTTTAAAGCAAGGTGAAGACGTTTATTGACTTCTTCAAACTCTTTCTGTAATATTTTTTCTTTTGTGATATCTAATGCAAAGGCTATAACTTTGTTTTGTTCTTCGGGAAGAGCTGCAGCGCCGACTATAAAATTAATTTTAGTACCGTTCTTATGTATATAAACCCTTTCCATAGGTTCCAGAAAACCGTTTCTTCGCAGAGTTTTTACGCGAGGAGAAGTCATATTCATATCTTCATCGGATAATATTTCCTCCCATCTTAATGGCAAATCACCGGCAGAGTATCCCATCATTTTCAAAAATGTTTCATTTGCTTCAGGAATAATTCCATTATCCAGATCGGAAATAAATGTTCCTATAAGGTCTGTATCAAATAATCTTTTTAATCTGCCCTGAGTTTTAATGAGGCTTTTTTCTGTTTCTTTTCTGATAGTAATTTCATTCCTGAGTGAATCGTTGGTTTTTTCTAATTCAAAAGTTCTTTTCTTCACCATATCATCCAGGTCTTCATTTATTAAAAGTAAATCATCTTCTGCTTTATTTC
>JAGPCH010000383.1 GCA_018058125.1 Ignavibacteria bacterium
AATATTTTTGTAACGAAAACGGATTCACTATGCAACGCTTCTTTAAATGTTGGTATTTCAATTAACAATACAAGTATTCCGGACCAAATCATATTATACCAAAACTATCCCAATCCTTTTAATCCGGTTACAAAAATATCTTATGAAATAAAAAAAGCCGGATTGATTCAAATATCTGTATTTGATAAATACGGATAACTGATTAATGTTTTGGTTAATGAATTTAAAAGTGGAAGTGGGGGAAGACAAAAATCTAAAAGTTGAAATAAAAATTAAATAATTAAGGACACATTCTTCGTAACCATAATTATATACATTCCAAATCATAGTTCAAACAAACTTCAGATTTACTTCCTGAAAAAATTCAGCATTTTATATACCAGCTTAGCTGTCAGAAAATCGGGATACGGAAAATCTTTTCTCGGTGCTAGCTCAACCACATCAAATCCTACAACATTTCTCCTCGTTCCGACCATCTTCAGCAATTTCATAGTCTCATCCCATAATAAACCGTTTGGCTCGGGAGTGCCTGTAGACGGCATTATAGACGGATCAAAATAATCCACATCAAAAGTTATATATACATTCTTTTTAAGTGTATCCAAAACCTTCTTCTGCCAGTAGATCCCATGATCACCGTTTTTAATCTCGAATGCAAAAAAAGTCTTTATATTCTTTTCCTTTATGAAATCATATTCAGCTTTGCATTGAGCCCGGATCCCAACCTGCGTAATATCGGTTGTAAACTCTGCAACTCTCGATGCAAACGATGCGTGTGAAAATTTTGAGCCTTCATATTCATCCCTGAGATCCGAGTGCGCATCAAAGTGAAGTATAGAAAGATCATCAAAAGAATCAAAGTGAGCTTTTATGGGAGCTGTGGAAATTGAATGTTCACCGCCGAGTGTTACGACAAACTTGCCATCATCAATAAGCCCTTTGACTCTTTTATAAATTACCTCAAGAGCTTTCAGACCTTTTTTCTTTTTGAAATCCAGAGGCAGCAATGAACAAATCCCGTTGCCTTCTTCGAAACAAAGTTCACGGTCAAGCTCTTCATCAAAAAACTCTACATAATGCGATGCATTCAGAATTGCCTTAGGACCTTTTGCTGTACCTTTGCCGTAAGATGTCGTCTGCTCATAAGGAGCGGGAAGTATAACTATTCCCGAATCATTGTAATTGGAAAATTCTTCTTCAATGGCGAGAAAATTATCCTTTATGGAGTAATATTTGTTTTTCAAAATTAAATGGGTTTAATTTATTTTGTATTCAACTGCTTCAAACAGCTCTTTTAATTTATCTATTATAAGTTTCCCTTTAGGAGAAATATCAGGAGAAACATCAGGTGAATTATCAGTAGAATCAGAACTAAATGGAGAACTGCCAACTGAATAGTTTATCTCTTCAGCTATGGGAATTTTTGAGCCGGTTTTTTCTTTGGGGTTTGCTTCTTCTTTAATGATCTCGTTATCTGCATCTGAAATCTGGCTTACAGATACTGTTACTTCACTGACTTTTTCCTGCTTTACTAAAGGTTTAGCAACAACTGACGGTTCATCGTCACTCAGGTCTGAGGTTTTTTTTTTACTGCTTCAATTTCCGAAAGTATCACAGACAAATCCACTACATCAGCATTTACCCTGCAAAGCTCTGTTAACAAAACCTCTAAAAGTATTTTCTGACTGGATGAATACTTGAATCTGTTTTCCGCTTCGAAAAGGATTTTCATTAAACGAAGAATTTGTTCGGAAGAAAATCCTTTTGCTTCTTCCAGATATTTTTCTTTGATGGTATCAGGTTCATCTAGCAGATCGGTCTTGCCTGTAGAGTTAACAATCATCAGGTCTCTGAGATGTTCGGTGATCCCGTTATAAAAGGTCTGATGGTCGAATCCCTGTTCGCTGAGACTGTTGAAATAAGAAAGAATCCCGTTCGAGTTACCTTCCTTGATATAATTTGAAATATTGAAATAAATCTCTTTGTCCGGGATGTTAAGAAAATTCTTAAGCTCTTCGTATTTAATATTCTCACCGCAAAATGAAACAGCCATGTCAAAGATTCCCTGAGCGTCTCTGAGTGCGCCGTCGCCGAGCTTAGAGATCAGAAAAAGCGATTCATCATCTATTTTCACTTTTTCTTCTTTAGCTATCTCCTTTATATTATCGGAGATCTCTTTGATCTTTATCCTTTGAAGAGGAAATCGCTGACAGCGGCTGGTAATGGTTGCCGGGATCTTTTCCGGATTTGTAGTTGCGAGAATGAATATAAGATAAGCGGGCGGTTCTTCGAGTATTTTCAGCAAAGCATTAAATGCCTGCGTTGTGAGCATGTGAACTTCATCAACTATAAAAAACTTATATTTACCTTTGATCGGAAAAAATTTTGCAGCATCCTGAATAGCCCGTACATCGTCAATACCTCTGTTTGAGGCGGCATCGAGCTCGAATACGTCCGGATGATTACCGTTAGTGATCTCTAGACAGGAATCGCATTTGTTACATGGCTCGCCGTCTTTCAGATTCGGACAGTTCAGAGCTTTTGCAAAGATCCGTGCGATGGTTGTCTTTCCGACTCCTCTCGGTCCGGTCAGCAGATAAGAATGCGCTATCTTTCCGGAGACAATGGCATTTTTCATTGTCTGTGTGACGAAATCCTGTGAAGATACTTCAGAAAATTTCTGCGGACGATACTTCCGGGCTGAGACTTTGTATTCGGACAACGCTGGTTTTGATTATAATTTTAATAATTGTACTTAAGGTATCTGAAAAGAAAGTTTATATTGCTTTGCAGAAAATCTTTAGCAAAGTAATTAATTTGATTTTAAATATAAATGGAAGGGTTTATCTGAGGTTTGTAAATCAATAGTGTTAAATTAAATACAATAGTAAAATTATACAAAAAAACTGTTGTCATTCCCGCCCGCCTGCATTTTTACATTTTTAAGATTGAAGAGAGTTTAGTGCAGGCGAGAGCGGGAATCCAGGGATGTCGCGGAAGAATCACTTTTTATTGAAATTATTTACTCAGGACTAATGGTTATTGG
>JAGPCH010000384.1 GCA_018058125.1 Ignavibacteria bacterium
AGCTTGGACTTGATGCGCAGATGGCAAAGAGAGCGGGACTTTTACATGACATGGGAAAAACAATTGACAGAAACATAGAAGGACCTCACGCAATACTCGGATATGAAGTAGCAAAAAGATGCAAAGAGCATCCGATTATCTGCAATGCGATCGGAGCGCATCACGATGAAATGCCGATGGAGCATCCGATCTCAATACTTGTGCAGGCAGCAGACTCTATCAGCGGAGCAAGACCGGGAGCAAGACGGGAATCTGTTGAAGCTTATTCAAAGAGACTTGAGAAGCTTGAGACAATTGCTCAGTCATTCGAAGGTGTATTGAAAACCTATGCAATCCAGGCAGGAAGGGAAGTCAGGGTGATAGTCGAACAGGAAAGAGTCAACGATGTATCGCAGGATCAGCTTGCTTCAGACATTGCGCATAAGATACAGGAAGAAATGGAATATCCCGGACAGATCAAAGTCAATGTGATCAGGGAAAGAAGGTCTGTTGCATACGCAAAATAATTTGTATATTTGTAATCAATAAAAAATTTAAATGAAAAATATGAAAAAATTGTTAATAGGCGTCACCGGTGGAATAGGAACAGGTAAAACTGAAGTTTGTAAAATGCTTGCCAAGAGAGGTTTTAAGGTAATGTATGCTGATCTTGCCGCAAAGAATCTTTATCTGAAGGATAAAGATCTTGTCAAGGAAATTGTTAAGATATTCGGGAAGGATATACTGAATTATAAAGGCAAAATAAATCTGCCTAAACTGAAAGAAGAAATTTTCAAAAGTAAGAAAAATTATCAGGCGATAAATAAATTAGTTCATCCGGCAGTTATCAATTATCTGAAAAAGGAAGCTAAGAAAAGTAAATTTGATATTGTCATAATAGAATCAGCTTTGCTTTTTGAAAGCGGATTCAATAAGGATATAGATTATGTAATTACAATTTATTCCAATAAGAAGAACAGAATAGACAGACTGAAATTAAGAGATGAATCCAGTACAAATGAAGTTAACCATCTGATGAAATTTCAGATGGATGACAAATCTAAGATGACGATGTCGGATTTTGTAATTGTTAATAATAAAAAATTATCAGATCTGAAAGTACAGGTGGACTTTTTGAGTAAGGTTTTAAAGGCTTTAAAAAGCTGAGTAATTCTGAATCAGTAATTTAAAATAAGTAATTGCTAAAACCGGATGAGTATCTCTTCCGGTTTTTTTATTACTTAAAAATCAGGAAAGCAAAGAAGAGATATATTATTTCTTCACAGGTCTTCTTACGACATACTCACCATTCAACGGATACTTCCCGTGACAAACATTATTTAATATATTGTCTCCATTGTCTTCCTGACGGGTACCCGCCCACCAGCCATAGGCATATTCCTGACCGTGAATATTCAGAGCAGTTTCGAAAATTATTACATGATAGCTCCATATGATGAGATCACCTGTCTCTGCATCTTCAATGGTATTTATTCCAATGACCGGGAGGATATCAGCGGCAAATGCTGTATCAAACAGATCAGCGCAGAGGGTATTTACGTCAGGTGTTTTATAGCCTGATCTATGAAGAACATTCAAAGCGAAGATATTGCATTTTGTCGAACCGTAAGTAATGAGCAGCTGATCATCCAGCCAGTAAAGATAAGAAGTATCTTTCAGAGATGAATACATTTCATTTGCCTGTTCGGATCCGGCATGATATATTATATCGGAACCTGTGGTTGAGGAAGTCTTTTCTTTATAACCGGTATTATCAGTTCCTTCTTCAAGACTTTCATCTTCAGAATCTTCTGTAGTCTCTGCAGAAGAACCGCAGCCGTTCATGCTGATCAGAAGGATACAAAATAATGAGAAAAATAATATTTGTATTTTCCTACTTCCCAATATTATCTGTTTTAAATTTATTCCATTTGGATTCTGAATATTTCGAATAAACTTCAGGCGCATTACTGAATGAAGGATCCATATGCATTTCACCTTTCTGATAAGGTTTGCCGTCAAGGGTCATTTCCATGATTCCCCGGATCGCATATTTCTCTTTTCCTTCGTGCATTATAAGTTTCATGTCATCAGAGCTAACATCTCCTTTGCAGCTCATCCGGTATATAAAAGAGCTTTCTGCAATTCCGTTACT
The DNA here is from genome assembly GCA_018058125.1 of Ignavibacteria bacterium. Lineage (GTDB taxonomy): Bacteria > Bacteroidota > Ignavibacteria > Tepidaquicellales > Tepidaquicellaceae > JAGPCH01. The sequence goes on from JAGPCH010000384.1 coordinate 2,135, forward strand.
GTCAAGATCAGTGATCTCGAGAGATTTGTCAATGTAGCTTAAGGTCAGATCCACAGGGCAGTCTTTTATAAAGTCATAGATCCTCCAGAGCTGTTCGGCGCTATTGTCGTTTAAAATGTAATGGTAACCGTAAATCTCCTTACTTCTTGAATCCTCGGTAGATTTCTCTGATGTCTCAGTTACAAATACAATATTCTCACCAAGTTCATCTTTCCACTTTGCCATGGAGATGACAGATCCCTGATATTTTATCTCACCGGGAATTTCTGAAATAGCATATTGGACATAGCCAACAGGTTTCTTGTCAATTGTTGTGTTATTTTCAGCTTTTACTTTATCTGAACTTAATTCAGCATTTACGGAATTGGGTTCTGAGCCCATATTCTTTTCCGAGACTGAAGCGGGTTCTTTCCTGCAGCCAATAATAATAATCAAAAACAACAGTATAATAATTTTCATTTTAATCCACTTTCTTCCATGAGCCTTTTATTTTTTCAATTAATTTTAAGTTATTGAGCTGATCACCTGATATGTGCTGTTCGGAGAAACCGCAACTAAGACAGATATAACTCTTCAGATAAAGAGTAGTGAATGAACTGATGGGTATTTGCCGGCTTTCACCTTTATGAGTGATATCTTTGTCCGTATAAACTTCTGAGCTTTCGCACACGGGGCATTTTCCCGATTTAAGAGAGTAGCTGTTTGACAATTATGAGTTTTTAATTTGTTCAATTTATTCAATCTTAAAATTAAAAGATATGAAAAGGAGGTGTTATTAAGAATTAAGAATTAAGAATTAAGAATTAAGAATTAAGAATTAAGAATTAAGAATTACAAATTACAAATTACAAATTACGGAATACGTTTATGAATCACGATCCTTCGGGCAGGAATGAATACTTA
>JAGPCH010000020.1 GCA_018058125.1 Ignavibacteria bacterium
AAATCTGAAAAATACAGTTTTCAGCTCTATTTTAAAGTTTTTCCTTTTGGCACGCAGTTTGTATAAGAACGAACTATAATATTAACAACCCTCAAAAATAACATTAACATAAATAAGGAGATAAATCATGAACGTAGTTAAATTCAAAAAAAACAACGATCTTTTAAATGAAACATTAAATTCAGTTTTCGGAAATCAGTTATTCAGTAACTGGGAAAACATGAATCTTACAAAAAGCTACACACCAAAAGTTAACATTACAGAAGACAGGGATAATTTCAATATTAAAATGGAATTGCCCGGACTCACAAAGGAAGACATAAAATTATCAGTTGAGAATAATGTACTTTCTGTCAGCGGTTCAAAAAAAGAAGAAACAAAGACAGAAGATAAGAATGTAATAGTTAATGAACTTTTCTATGGTGAATTCAGCAGAAATTTCAATCTGTCAAAAGACATAAAAATTGAAGCAATAGACGCAGAATTCAAAGACGGAATCTTAAACATCACTCTTCCGAAAGTCGAAGAAGCAAAACCGGTTGTAAAAGAAATAAACATTAAATAAAATTAGTTTCATATCAGACATAAGGGGAGCGGGCAAAGACGCTCCCTTTAATTAAAAATCAAAAAAAGTCCTAATACAATTATAATAAAAAACATTTACAAAAATATTAAATTCACAGATTTAAAAATTCAAAATGCTTGGGTAAATTACCTTTTGCATTATTTTAGTTTAAATTTAATTTTAATTAAAAAAGAGAGGAAATATAAAAATGGGTAAAATAATAGGAATTGATCTCGGAACCACAAATTCCTGCGTTTCCGTAATGGAAGGAAACGATCCTGTAGTAATTCCAAATGCAGAAGGAGCAAGAACTACACCGTCCGTAGTTGCATTTTCCAAGAACGGTGACAGACTTGTCGGTGACCCGGCAAAAAGACAGGCAGTTACAAATCCTGAAAATACCATATTCTCCATAAAGAGATTTATGGGAAGAAGATATGATGAAGTGACTGAGGAAATAAAGAAAGTTCCATACAAAGTAATAAAAGGCGAGAATGATACAGTGAGAATTGAAATTTCTGACAACGGTCAGAATAAAGTTTATTCACCGCCTGAGATCTCAGCAATGATCCTTCAGAAAATGAAGAAGACTGCTGAAGATTATCTCGGTACAACTGTCACCGAAGCGGTCATAACCGTTCCGGCTTATTTCAATGATTCGCAGAGACAGGCTACAAAAGATGCAGGTAAGATCGCAGGACTTGATGTGAAAAGAATTATTAACGAGCCGACAGCAGCAGCACTTGCTTACGGTCTCGACAGAAAGAAAGCTAATGAGAAAGTTGCAGTTTATGACTTGGGTGGCGGTACATTTGATATTTCAATACTTGAATTAGGTGACGGTGTATTTGAAGTGAAGTCAACAAACGGTGACGGACACTTAGGAGGAGATGACTTTGATCAGAAACTTATAGATTATCTTGCAGACGAATTCAAGAAAAAAGAAGGTATCGATCTAAGAAAAGATGCAATGGCTTTACAAAGATTAAAAGAAGCTGCTGAGAATGCAAAAAAAGCATTGTCCACCAGTTCTCAGACAGAAGTAAATTTACCTTATATAACTGCTACAGCAGAAGGTCCAAAGTTCTTACTCGAAACTATCACAAGATCAAAATTTGAATCACTGATCAGTGACCTGGTAGACAGAACAGTCGGTCCTTGTAAAAAAGCAATTGAAGATTCAGGATATAAAGTTGATGAGATTGATGAAGTTATATTAGTCGGTGGATCGACAAGGATCCCGATGGTTCAGGAAACCGTAAAGAAATTATTTGGTAAAGAGCCGAATAAGAGTGTAAATCCTGATGAAGTTGTAGCTATCGGCGCAGCTATCCAGGGTGGTGTACTAGCAGGAGACGTTCAGGATGTTTTATTACTTGACGTAACTCCGCTATCACTTGGTATCGAAACACTTGGCGGCGTGATGACAAAACTCATCGAAGCCAACTCTACAATCCCGACCAAGAAATCACAGGTATTCTCAACGGCATCTGATAATCAGCCGTCAGTTGAAATTCATGTGCTTCAGGGTGAGAGACCAATGGCAACTGACAACAGGACTCTCGGAAGATTCCATCTTGACGGAATTCCACCGGGACCAAGAGGCGTGCCTCAGGTAGAAGTTACATTTGATATCGATGCAAACGGAATTCTTAATGTTTCAGCAATGGAAAAGAATACCGGTAAGACTCAGCAGATCAAGATAACCCACTCTTCAGGATTATCTGATGCTGAAATTGAGAAGATGAAGAAGGATGCTAAAGAGCATGAAGCTGATGACAATAAGAAAAAAGAAATGATCGATATGAAGAATCAGGCAGATGCGATGGTATTCCAGGGTGAGAAGCAATTGAAGGAATTCGAGGAAAAGCTTACTCCGGAATTAAGATCCAAAGTACAGATCGCTCTTGACAGATTAAAGGATGCTATCAAGACTGACAGCGCAGCTTCACTAAAAACTGCAATGGACGAATACAACACTGTATGGAGCGAGGCTTCATCACAGATGTATTCACAGTCGACAGCAGGCGGTCCGCAGGACGGACAGCAAACCGGTGAAGCGGGTTCACAGCCGGGAGCAGACGGTTCTGCAGGAGCTGATCCGAATGTTGAGAATGCTGACTTTGAGGTAGTAGATGATAAGGCTGATGATAAAGGTGAAGAGAAGAAGTAATATTTAAAATGGTTAATTAATATACAGCCGCCTGTTCGTAATGAGCAGGCGGCTTTTTATTAACAACATGATTTTTACGACCTATTTACTTTAAAAGTATCATCTTTCTCACCAGATAAAAACTTCCCGCTTCGATTCTGTAATAATAAATTCCACTAGCGAGATTATTTCCGTTGAAATCTATCTTGTAGCTTCCTGCGGATTTATATTCGTTTATTAGCTCGGATACTTTCTGACCGGCAATATTAAATACTGTTATCCTAACATTTCCTTCAACCGGAATATTGAAATATATTTGGGTCACTGGATTAAATGGATTTGGGTAATTTTTAACAGAATACTCTTTAGGAATTTCGTTTGACGGAATATTAGTAACCGTAAAATTATCTCCCGCTTCCCAAGCGCATCCGGGACAGACAGTTGTAGGATAGCCTATGGTGTCTGAACTAATTGAAGCCTGATAAGAATTGTCCTGCGCTTTGACATAATAGAATAAATTATCCGGCGGAGGCGGATCGCTTAAACCGCCTTCATTAAATGCTTCAGCATCATCAACGTAATCACCCGATGTATTTGAGCTGTCATACAAAAACCAATTGTTGTTATTAAAATTAGGACTCTTCTTATAGATAATATATTTCTGAAAATCCCTGTCGCCTCTGTTATATATATGCAGCCTTGGTCTGTAATGCTGACCAATTAAGACCAGGTTTTTAAAGAGTAATGGCGGAGCGGGGACTGCGTCAGTTGTGGTTGCATTTATTCTGATTATAGTTTCAAATTTTTCCAAACTAGTGACAGCGACCCATCCGGACATTATTATTCCCATACCTCCTTTATTGTATAAATCTGTTGCTGTAATTTTGTTTGCAAACAAAACGGGTAACAGAAACGGTCCGGGAGCACTTTCAAATCTAAAACTTTCAGATGGGTTGTTAGAGAATAAAACTGAAGTTTTATTATTAATAAATAATGCAATTGTATCTGTTCCTTTATCAATAATTAAATCATTCCATCCATCTTTATTAAAATCTGCAGCTTCCAAAGAGTTTGAATATCGAATTCCATCATTTACATAAATAGGTGATGTGTTTATTGTACCATTGTTGTTTAAAAATATAGATATTCTGCTGTATGTAGTATAATCGTCAGGTATTTCATATTGAGTAATAGAGATTATATCATTATAGCCATCATTATTCATATCAGCAACTTTAAAATCCGATAAATTATCTGAAAAACCAATTGTTGTTGTAGGTGTTGAATTTGTTGTGTTATTATTATTATTATTGAAAATGTAAATATTGTTTCCATATTGAGCTATAATTTCATCCCTGTTGCTGGTTTCACCATCTATAATTGAGTAAGGACTATAGCGCTTATTAATCTGTGCCATAGCTATTTTTTTAAATACATAACCTTGAATTACAAAAACTTCTTCTAAGGTTGGATTTGTTCCGCCAGTACCTTTAAAGACTCTAATTCCGGTTGGAGTTATGATTGCCAGATCCTGAAGCGTGTCTGTTGAGAATTTACCGACAACGGGATTTTTTCCAAACACATTGGATATTGTAGTAGGATTATTAATTTGTATGAAGGAATTTTCATTTTTTCGGATTTCCATATTTCCGCTTGCTCTTAATACTACTAAATAATTTTTTGCATTCTCTTTGAGATTAATGAATGATATCCCAGTTATGCTGTCTGTAATAACACTTGGTATAGAATATAAATATCTTAAGTCTGGATTTTCATAATTGAAATTTACATTATTCTCGTTGCGAAGCCAGTTGCCCCAAAGATAATCTGTTTGAGGACCGGAATGAAGCTCATTATAGCCTATGCAAATATCGAGACGGTTTGCATTTGTATCTATTGAGCTCATATCCCAATATATGGATCTTTGATCAGTTGCCAGTACCGAATCAAAATTATCCGGATTTCCTTCTCTCAAATAAACAAAATCTGCATCATGGAAATATGTTCCTTGTGAAAAAGTATCTAAAGGTGATATAAAAATTGTAATGTATAATATTAAAAAGAAGTATTGAAATATTTTTTTTAGGTTTTTCATATTTTTAGTGTTTAAAAGTTATTAAAATTTATTAATTTGAAATAAAAATAGAGGGACCCAGTAAATCTTATTAAAAAGATTAAGCTTTATCTTTTGCTTGCAGGCAATTTAAAGTACCGGGTACCTCTTTTTATTTATGTTCCGCCACGAATGTAATCGCGGCAGAACTATATGTAGAAATTGAAATATTTCATAGTAATAATTCGATTAAAATATTTATGAGCTATTTGAGTAATATCATTCTCTTTGTTTCTATTAAGTTATCATTAATAAAGAGACTGTAAAAATATATCCCGCTTGGTAGGTTACTTCCGTCAAATTTAACCTTATACGTTCCCTGAATTTTATCTTCATTAACTAATGTATTAATTAATTTTCCAAGGGAATTATATACTTTCAAAATAACAAATCCTCTATTCAAAATTACATACTCCAAATTTGTAAAAGGGTTAAACGGATTTGGATAATTCTGCTGAAGTATATATTTGTCAGGATAACTTGAATTGCTCGATAAAACATTTGTAATTATATCCAGATATTTTGCAGTAATTGTTTTCGGATCTCTGAGACCGACTATAACAGGAAAATCATTCTTGTCTATATTAATAGAAGCTGCATTCTTCATAGAATGATTTCGGAAATTTGATATTAATTTCCCATTTTCGTTATAATAACAAACAACTGAATATTCACTGTTAACCGTACCGAACACTAATACATTTTCCTTACTATCCACAGCCACAGTAGTACCTTCATCATTTGTATTCGTTGAATCATTATATCTGTTTTGCCATAGCATATTACCTTCAGGAGAGTATTTAATTGTTAAAAAATCATAACTTGTTCCTAATCCGGGACTTGATCCGGTAACTATAATATTATTTTTGTAATCAATTTTTATATCATTTACCCAATCATTTAATTGTATTCCCCCGTCATAAGTTCGTGACCAAAGGAATGTACCAGTTGAATCATATTTGAATGTAAGATAATCCATCAAAGTTGAATCTCCTTTATAATAACTTGCAATAATAATATTATCATTTACATCGATCCGGCTGAATAACGGTCGAATAAAGTCATCTCCATGATTATAGAATCTTTTTTCCCATAGTACATTACCTGAAGAATTGTATTTGATTGAAATAATATCAGTGAAATTAAGATTAATGGAATAAGTGAATCCCGATACAATGATGTTATTCTTACTGTCACAAACAACAGTATACCCCCAATCAATTTGATCACTAAGCCCTTGAAAACCTCTAACCCATATTTGCTCACCTAATGAATTATATTTTACAGTAAGCATTTCACTAATTTCATGGCCATTTGAATAATCATAAGATGCAAATCCCGTGACATAAACATTTTCATTCGAATCTAGAGCCATTGCATATGCCTCATCATTTCTGCTGACAAGCCAGTCAAACCTTCTTGACCACATTAATTCGCCAGAAGGACTGTATTTTAATGTTAAGTAATCATTCTTCGTAGAGGATCCTCCCCAGCTCCTGCCTGTTACATAGATATTGTTGTATTTATCGATAACCATATCAGCAGGATAATCTGAACTGTTACCGGTTCCATTGAATCTTCTATTCCATAATTTTTCACCTTTACCATTATATTTTATCAAAATGAAATCCACACCTGTTCCTAAACTGCTGTTAGACCCACGTGCCAGTATGACTATATTATCTTCGTTATCTATCTTGCTCTTGACTGCGAAATTATCCTCCGGTAAAGAATCATTAAATGAAACCTGCCACAATGGTGAGACTTGAGCAATAGAGTTTAAGCTCATTGAAGAAATAATAATAAAGAAGGTTAGATATATAATTTTCATATTCTTTTTTTGTTTGTATCAAGCTATTTGAGTAATATCATTCTCTTTGTTTCAATTAAGTTGTTATTTATAAAAAGGCTGTAAAAATAAATACCGCTTGAATAATTTCCTCCTTTAAATTTCACTTCATAACTTCCTTGGGTTTGCATTTGTTCAACTAATGTTTGTATTTCCTTACCTATTATATTATAAACTTTTAGTTTCATTTCACTATTTTCAGAAACAATATATTTTATGATTGTGTTTGGATTGAAGGGATTCGGATAATTCTGAAAAAGTTTATACGTTGAAATATTAACATTAGTATTATTATTCGTTTGAGTAATAAAATCCATTTTAAAAACTCCCAGATATTGTTTGATAGGAGGGAATCCATATCCTACTGGAGTTACAATATCCATTTGGTCATCATTGTCAATATCAAAAAATTTTGTACCTATAAAACCTGTTGTGTCTAAAATTGTTAGAGACGAGGTGTAAAAGCTATATAATCCATTTCGGGCAAAAGTATAAATGTGTTCAATATCTCGGGGTCCCATATATTTTACAGTTGGATGAAGAATAGTGAATTTTCCATTCACAGTTGCGCTGTCTATTCCCCAATTCGGTTGACCAATCACTCCGACAGTATCCCACCACATTGTGGTAAACTTATTTTCCCCCGGCTGACCTGTATGTTTTGTCACTCCAATAGAACCTCTTGCTATTCCAACGCCGCAAGAGATTATTTCATTATAGCCGTCATCATCAAAATCTTTTGTAAAGTTGTATCCTCCCGAAAGTGGAACTCCGGGAACAATTGTTTTATATTGATACCCTAAATTTCCGCTGACTCCGGTAGAGTCCATATAATCTATAAAGTCTGTACCTCCGTACAAACCCAGCACAATTTCATTGTTTCCGTCTCTGTCAATGTCAGCTATATCTATATCATCTATTCTCCATGGAATTCTTATGTACTCAACAGCTGCGCCCGGCAGAGTAGAGAATTCAAAGTGTCCGAATCCAAATACTTCATGTTTTCTTGTGTAAACATAAGGACTAATTCTGTCATATAAATTAGGATAAACCCCTGATAGATAAAAATTAATCCACATACCGGGGTTATTGGAGCCATCTATTATTTTCATTGTGTCAATATATGCAAGATCTGTAATGTCACCCAAAAAATCGAATCCGTCAATCTTCCAAAACCTGTACTTTCTTTCTCCGCTGCATTCAAATAATCCATATGTCCCTCTGTTAAAATTTGGATCAAAAGCTACTCCGAAAAATTCTTTTTTACCATTTTTGTCAAAATCAGATATCAAATTAGTCGCCCTGTTTCCTCCACCGGATTGCAGAGTTGTATCCCAGTCTATTATAAATTTATCATGTCCAATTGATTCAAAAACAACCATCCGTGTAGGACTATATTGAGGAAATCCCGAATCTACAACCGGATAAAAAGTATACACCATTTCATTTCTACCATCATTATCAATATCACCTAAAGCAACTGTAGATTGTGGCTGTCCGTTTCGTTCACTCTGCCAGACACTTACATAAGTAAAATCATAAATGAATACTCGGGCATCATTAAAAAAATCCCACTTCGGGACTCTAGGTTCAGGCTGTTCGTTAAATGAATTTATTTTTTTATTTCGGAAAGTTTGTTCACTCCCGTCAGTATATGTGATTTTTAAATCATAAAATCTGGATAAGTAAAATGGATAATCTTCCGGAAGTGTCGGTTCGATTTTAAATGCTTTTTTCTCCAAAGGAATTTTTTTATAGAATCCAAACAGTCCGTTTCCCTGACCTAAGAAAATTGATATTTCATTTCCGTAATTACTATAAATACAAATATCCGGAAAATGATCTTCGTAATTAATATCGCAAACTACAATAGTATCCATTTGCTTCTTTGTCATTTTTTTAGGATTTATCTGACCGTGAATTAATGACAATCCAAAATCCTTGGGTTTTATATTATCCTGAGATTTGACCGGATGACAAACTGACAAAAATAAAATTAATATTATAAAAACAACGGAGGTCTTATTCATAATTTATATAGATTTATTTTTACAAAACAATATTTAAGTTGTTATAGTGATAAATTCAGAGCCACTCCTGAATCACCTGAGCGTTGATTATTACTAACTGGATTTAGTATTGTAGAAAATAATATTACAGCTAAGATATTTTTCATAAATTTTTTGGGAGTTTATTTGAATTTAAAAATTATTTTTTATTAATGATATAAAATCATTGAAAATAAATTTTCACAATAGCAAGATTAGGACATAAGAATTCAGACTTAATAAAGAAAAAGCAATGAGTAAAATCAGAGATATTTGTATAAAGAAATTAAAGGCGGATTAATTAAAAATTAATTTTTTCATATTTGTTCAAATTAAAATTAAGGAGCTATTAAAATTTTCATGAAATATTTCTCTTTGGGGAGGGAAATATTCTTCCTGAGTTTTTACAAAATATCCCCCCCCCCTATAATATCAAGTTAAAAAATATGATGCTTTTAAAAAATTATTCTGATGTTTTTAAAAATAAAAAAATATCCGTGTAACAGTATTCTTTGAGCAGCAGGCATTTATCCGACGAAGCAGGAATCCACCAACAGCTGTGAGTACTGGAAGAATTTGATTGGGCAAAAGCGATGAACAAGCTCATAGAATCTTTCGCACAGATTATGTTCTTCTCCGGAAATTCTAAAAGCGAAATGACTCTGCAGAGATACTTAATTTTATAGAATAAATTCTTTTTTATTCATCTATAAAATTTGTAATTTAGATACAGAAATACAAATACTTTATTAGCAAATTATGAAAACATTAAAAATAAAAACCAAATTAAGAAGTAATACTTTAAAGATTGCGAATTCCAAAAATCTGATTGGAAAAGAAGTTGAGATAACAATAAAGGAAGTGAAAAAAAATAAAGTAAAAAAAAACTGGAAACATTCTGCATCAGTTGATTTAAAAGGAAAAGCAGATAAAATCAATATACGTGATTTGGCTTATGAATAAAGTGTTGGTAGATACTAACATTTTCATTTACGACTTAGACAGAAACTCTGTTTTTCACAAAAGAGCTTCAAAATTATTGAATGATGGATTAATAGAATTATTTACTACAAGTTAAAATATTTCAGAATTTGTATCTGTTTGCTCGAAACTAGAAATAAATCAGGAGTTAACTTTAAATTATCTGGAAGATATTATTGCAAATACTAAAATACTTTTCCCGGATACAGAGAGTCTTTTGATTTTCAAATATCTTGTAAAGTCATTATCTCCAAAAAGGAATAATGTATATGATATCGAAATAGCTTCTATCATGATCAGAAATAAAATTAAAGAAATCGCTACAGTAAATGAAAAAGATTTTAAAGGAATTGAAGGCATTTCTGTCTATAGAATTTAAATAATTTATTAAGGGATGACTCATTAATAACACTAATGTTAAATAGCTTTAGATAAGTTGAAAGAAAAACTCGATTCATGAAAAAACTCATCGCTGTCTCATTATCACTTCAAACACTTATATTTTTTTATTTTCTCGGATATATTTTCTTAGAGCCTAATTATAAGTTTGATTTGTTTGGTTCATTATTTCTTATCTCGTATGTAGTATCAATGGTATTATTTTTTTATAATTCAAAAAATAATTTCGAATCCGAATTTCTATACAACCTTCTGATATTTAGTTCATTTCTTAACTTAGTAATATTCATAATTTTTAATATACAAACTATTGGATCTTATATTGGTTAAATGGATTACTATCTGTTAATATGGTTTTATATTTTCTTTTTAAAATATACTTTATTTAAACTTTAAACTTTAAACTTTAAACTTTAAACTTAAAACTCCTTGTCTTA
>JAGPCH010000385.1 GCA_018058125.1 Ignavibacteria bacterium
ACGTTATCCTGTGCAGATACACCAATACAAAGGATAAAAGTAAACATGAGTATCAGATTTACAAAAATTGTTTTTTTGAAATTGTTGATTTTTCTCATTTTGATATAGTTTAAATTTATTTAATATTTGTAATTTATTTCCTGATTTCCGGAATTTCAGAAATTTTCAAGTTAACTATGAGAAAAAAAATTACTCCTTATATATTAAATTAGAGACTTATACAAAGAGTAAATAATTTTTAGAATTAGTAATTCGAAAGTTGCATTAAAATAGAATTAATTTATGAAAAAAAAAATATTAATTACTTAACTTTCATATAAAACTTATCACAGTAATCTTTTACCATTCTGTTGGTACTGAAAAATCCCGCAAGATTTTTCACAGATGACTTTATCTTTTTAATCCATTCTTCAGGTACGCCTTTGCTGTTCCTTAAATAATATAAAGGTATGATCTCATTTTCCAGAGTATCATAAAGACTCATAGCCTCAAGTCTGTCTTTGTCATCCTGAGAAACTGAATCATCCATTACACTGTCGATCTTCCATCCGTTTTCAGGCATATAACCTTCATCCCACCAGCCGTCAAGTATGCTAAGATTCAATCCTCCGTTTGCTATGACTTTCATTCCGCTTGTACCTGAAGCTTCCTGAGGTCTCCTCGGATTGTTCAGCCAGATATCACATCCCTCTACCAGGTGCCTTGCAACATTTATGTCATAGTTATCAAGAAATACTACTTTATTTTTCAGATCATTATCCCGCGTAAATGAAATTATTTCGGAAATTAAATTCTTTCCGCCTTCATCTTTGGGATGAGCTTTGCCGGAGAATATGAACTGAACCGGCATTGAAGAATTTTTAACAATTTTCTTAAGTCTGTCAAGATCCCTGAATATCAGCGTACCTCTTTTATATGTAGCAAATCTTCTGGCAAAACCAATTGTAAGCGTCTCCGGATTCAGAATGCTGTCAGCTTCATTTAATTTTACTTTATCCGCACCGAGAAATATCCATTTTTCCCTGATCCTTTCTCTGCAGAAGTTCACGAGTTTGAACTTATTCAGCAATCTCAATGTCCAGATCTCTTCATCTGAGATCTCAGGAAACCTTTTCCAAATATCTTCCTCATACAACCAGTTGTCCGTAAAATATTTACGCAGAAGATTATTTGTATAACTTGACACATAGCTTGCAGTATGAACACCATTAGTAATATGATCAATCTGAGTACGGGATTTCGGCAGCTTCCACATATCTCTGGAAACCTCTCCGTGAAGTTTACTTACTCCGTTCAGAAAATTCGAATTATTTATTGCAAGATAAGCCATGTTGAATTTGTGATTATTATTGTCTCCCTTGTTAAGATCTCCTTCTATAAACAATTCATCAACACTCATTCCAAGTTCGTTTTCTGCATACGATTTAAAATATTTCACAAAAAGCTCTTTCGTGAAAATGTCTATCCCCGCAGGGACGGGAGTATGTGTTGTGAATATATTTGAATAATAACACATCTGTTTCGCTTCTGCATAAGAGACATTAAATTTTTTCATATAATTCTTAATTCTCTCAAAACAAAGAAAAGCCGAATGTCCTTCGTTAAGATGATATGCTTTAATATCCAGTCCGAGTTTTTCAATAAGTCTTATTCCGCCTATCCCTAAAATTATCTCCTGCATCATTCTCTTTTCCTCATCACCGCCGTACAGAATATCGGTGATCCTTCTGTCTTCGACAGAGTTTTCGGCAATAAAAGTATCCATCAGATAAAGGTTAACCCTTCCGACTTTTACAGTCCATATCTGCAGCCATACAGTTCTTCCGGCTAAATTTACCGATACTTTAATTGGAATATAATTTTCATCTCTGAGCAGAGAGATCGGAAGATGATGGAATTCGTTCAGTTCATAATTCTCAGTCTGCCATCCTTCACGGTTTATGACCTGCGTGAAATATCCATACTGATAAGCAAGTCCTATGCCTATAAGCGGAAGTCCCAGATCTGATGAAGACTTAAGATGATCTCCTGACAATACTCCAAGTCCGCCGGAATATGTTTTCAGACATTCAGTCAATCCGTATTCAGCCGAAAAATAAGCTATGATAGGAGTTTCGGTTTTAAAATATTTTTTATCAAAATAAGAATCTTTCTTCAGATAATTCTTATACTCAGCATACAGACTTAACACCCTGCCGCCAAGATTCTTCTTTTCTATGATAAATTCGAGATAGTTTTGATTTATTTCATTTAAAAGCTTTACAGGATTGTGATCTGACCAGTTCCAGAAATCCGGATTGATCTCATTGAAAAGTTCGACTGCATCTTTGTTCCATGACCAGTGAATATTGCCTGCCACTTCCTTTAACATTAATATCAGATTGTTCATTAATTGGATTTGTGTTTTTATAAAAAATTTGTGAACGTTCAATATAAAACTTGTAATTTATTTATACTATAAAAAAGTTTATGCGGAAAGGAAGTTTAATTGAGATATTTATCTAAAATTCAATTCAGATTTAAACTATGATTTGGAATGATTTGGAATGAGTTAGAATGAGTTGAAATGAGTTGAAATGAGTTGAAATGAGTTGGAATGATTACTATGAGTTTGATTATACAATAGATAGAATCAATGTTCAATGGTCAATGGTCAATGGTCAATGTTCAATGTTCTCCGTCCCGTAGGGACGATATATCGGTAGCGATATAATGCAATAAAAAATCAGTCCCGTAGGGACGACATATAATCTTTGCTAAACGGGAAAGTACGAAACTCTTCGGTAGAATAATGTGATTAATATTCCAATAAATTTAAAAGAACAATATTTTCTAATGTTATAACATTTTTAATCTGTAAGTGATTTTCTTATTAAAAAATAAAACATACGTTATTTTTCAGCTCAATCCGTGTTATCAATGTGCAATTTTTGTCGTGTATATATCTCAGATCGTAACTTGAAATTCGTTACTTGTTAATGATTGGTATGACAAAAATCATACTCATTTTACCCAAATTAGAATAGATA
>JAGPCH010000386.1 GCA_018058125.1 Ignavibacteria bacterium
AAATTTAGTAAAAAATTTTTAATTGGCTAACTATAAGTTGACCATTGAATATGACGGATTAAAATTCAATGGGTGGCAGAAACAAAAAGCTACAGCAAATACAATTCAAGAGCAAATTGAGATTTCACTTGAAAAATTGTTAAAACAAAATATCAGGATAATCGGATCGGGGAGAACAGATGCAGGGGTAAGCGCTTTTAATCAGGTTGCGAATTTTCATTTTGAAGGAGAATTTGATAAAATCAAACTAAAGTATTCTTTGAATTCTATTTTGCCATCTGAAATAACAATAAAGAATATTCAAAAAGCCGGATCTGATTTTCATGCAAGGTTCTCAGCAATAAAAAGACAATATGTTTATAAGATTTGTCTCGATAAAAGATCGATCAGAGGAAATGAATTTTATAAGATCAATTTTGTTCCCGATGTTACTGAAATTAATAAATTTTTAGATTTTATAAAGAAACACGATAAATTCAGATCTTTTTGTAAGAATAAAGATGATAAACATGATTTTGAATGCAATGTTTCCGAATTTGATCTTAAATACAAGAATGTTAAAAGAGAATTAATATTTACAATTACTTCCAGCAGATTTTTACATTCAATGGTAAGAGCTTTAATTGGGTGCGCATTGGAAGTTGGAAGAGGAAAATTAAAATTAAATGAGATTAAAGATAAAATCAGAAAAGGAGAAAAAATAAGAATTCATTTTTTACCGGCTAATGCCTTATTTTTAAATAAAATTTACTATTAATATGCTTGTTTTAAAAAATATTTTATTTCTTCTGCTTGTTTTAATGATCAGCAAAAACTCAGTTTCACAGGTTGCAGATCACATTGCGGATTTCAAAACAATTCAAAGTCCGAATCAGATTACAAACCCAAATCTTAATTCCAATCAGTTTACTGAATCAGATCTTAAAAATGATTTATTGTCACAAAACTCTGAAATTAAAAAAGAGCATACACTTAACAAATCCATACAAAATAATCCAAATACAAAATCTCCATATTTAGGTGCGTTGTTTTCAGGGATAATTCCGGGAACAGGTGAGATCTATGCAAAGAGCTATATTAAAGGCGCTATATTTCTTGCCATAGAAGCGGGGCTCTGGATTGCTTACGGTACATATGAAAGTGACGGAAATGCGCAGACAGAAGCTTATCAGAGTTATGCAAATCAAAACTGGAGCATGAATAAATATGCTAACTGGCTTGTTGAGCAGAACTTCAGTGGCTCCACAGCAATAACTGATCCCAATACTTCTAATCTGGAATTGTTAAGGAGGCAGGTGAACGTTGTAGAAGCTCAGAATTTTTCACATCAGCTTCCGGAGATTGGATCGCAGCAGTATTATGAACTAATTGGTAAGTATCAGAATTTTGTAGTCGGATGGGCTGATGCTGATCCTAATTTAAGCACAAGTCCGGGAAGTACTAATTATTACGGAACATATCAGACTCCGATGTATGAGGATTATTCTTACAGCCGCCAGGAGGCTAACAGCTATTATGATAAAGCAAATACATCTCTGACTTTGGTAATTGTTAACCATTTGTTAAGTGCGGCAGATGCGGCATGGAGCGTGTCAATGTTCAATAAAGACCTGAAGATAAAAACCAGTGTTCATATGGAAGACAAATATTCTTTTGAAACCGGGAAAAGAAAAATGCAGCCTGTTGCTAATCTTAATGTGACTTTCTGATCTACACCGAATAATAAGTAAAATATTTTTTAGCTTTATAATAATCTCGGCACTTTAACAAAGTGCCTTTTTTATTTTTTTCAAATAGTCCGTACATAGTCGCACCTGTACCGCTCATAGATGAAAATACTGCGCCAAATTTCCTTAGCTCATCTTTGATATTTTTTAACTCCGGATATTTTACAAAGACAATATCTTCAAAATCATTTTTAAGCATTGGAAAACTTTCAATATCAAGGGTTTTTATGGAATTCAATTCAGGCACTTTTAAAATTCCTTTTTTAAAATTCAGTTTTTCAAAAGCCCATTTTGTAGAGATATGCAGATTGGGATTTACTATAATAATATCATATAGATTTATGAATCCTTTAAGGACTGTTATTATTTCGCCCCGGCCGGTAGCATAGGAAGGTTTCTGTATAAGAAAAAACGGTACATCACTTCCTAATTTCAACGCAAGATCAAGTATTCGTTTTTTATTTGCAGCTATGTCTGTTTTGAAATATTTTAAAAGGAATTTTAAAATGACAGATGCATTTGAACTTCCGCCGCCTAAGCCGCCACCCACAGGGATGAATTTATCCAGTTCAATTTCAATTTTATAATAATCAGAAATTCTGAATTCCCTGAAAAACATTTCTACTGCTTTGTAGCAAAGGTTATCTTTGGAAAGGGGAATGTAAGATTTGTTTGATCTTAAGATCACCGAATTAGATGAGACATCCGATCTTTGAATTTTTATTTTGATCTTATCGTGAAGCCTTACAGGATAAAAAATGGTTTCAAGATTATGAAAGCCATCGTCTCTTTTTTCAAGTATCCGGAGTCCAAAATTTATCTTAGCATATGAATTTATTTCAGATGTAAACATTGATCTTAGTTTTTTATTTTTACTAAGATAAAGATTTTCAGACTTAATTGTTAAGATTTAATAAGCCCATTTTAGAAGAATAGAACCCCATGTATAACCGGCTCCAAAGCTTGATAAGACGAGATTATCGCCTTTTTTAATCTTTCCGTTTTGCCAGTATTCTGAGATGCAGGTTGGTATTGTTGCTGAAGTTGTGTTTCCGTATTTGTGAATATTTACCATTACTTTTTCCATTGAGATTCCCATTCTGTCAGCACAAGCAGTTATAATTCTGAGATTTGCCTGATGAGGGACTAGATATGAAATGTCTTCAGGTTTAAGATTATTTTTCCTCATAATTTCATACGATACATCAGCCATGCCTTTTACTGCTTCCTTAAAAACCGTTTTACCGTCCTGATATACAAAATGCATTCTCTTATCCACAGTCTCATGGGATGCAGGG
>JAGPCH010000387.1 GCA_018058125.1 Ignavibacteria bacterium
AGGAACTTGCAGAAAAATATAATCTGAAGATCATTGAAGATGCAGCAGAGCTGATTGGTCAGACATACTATTGTAAAGAATGCGGTAGTTTTGGTGATGTGAGTACTTTCAGCTTTTATCCGAATAAACATATTACTACTGGCGAAGGAGGAATGATACTGACAGATGATGAAGAGACAGCCGAGAGATGCAGGTCTCTGAGGAATTTATGTTTTAAGCCGGGGAAAAGATTTGTTCACGATGAGCTTGGATTTAATTTCAGGATGACTAATCTGCAGGCTGCGCTTGGACTGGCTCAGTTTGAAAGACTCGATGAGTTCATTCAGAAAAAAAGACATATTGGGAAATTATATAATATAGGTTTTAAAGATTTAAAAGAAATAAATCTTCCAATGGAAAGAACTGCATTCTCAGAAAACATATACTGGGTTTACGGAATAGTTATTAAAAAAGAAACCGGTATGAATGCAGAGCAAGCAATGAACAAACTTGCAGCGCAAAAAACAGGAACCAGACCATTTTTCTATCCGATGCATCTTCAGCCGGTATTTAAAAAAATGAATTTGTTCAAAGGTGAATCTTATCCTGTATCGGAAGAATTATCGGAATTGGGCTTTTACATTCCAAGCGGGCTTGCATTAACTGATGAACAAATTTACAGTACCATAGATTCGGTAAGAAAAATTTTTAAAAACTAATTTAAACTAACTACCTAAATGAATATTGGCATTATAGGATTTGGATACTGGGGTACAAACTTAGTAAGAAATTTTGCAGCGCTTAAGGATGTAAATTTAAAATATGTAGCTGATTCGAGACCTGAGAGAGAAGGCGCTTTGAAGAAACTCTGTCCGACTGCGCAGTTTGTTACTTCACCGGATATTATTATAAATGATACGGAAATTGATGCGGTGATTGTGGCTACGCCTGTATATACTCATTATGAACTTGCGCTAAAAGCACTTAATAATGACAAGCATGTATTGCTTGAGAAGCCTATGGTATCAGGAACTGCAGAAGCCATCACGCTGATTGAGCTTGCGGAAAAGAAAAACAAACTTCTGATGGTCGATCATACATTCCTGTACACAGGTTCTGTTCAGAAAATGAAGTCTCTGATTGACAATGGTGAGATCGGTAACATTCGCTATTTTGATTCGACAAGAATAAACCTCGGATTGTTCCAGCCTGATGTAAATGTACTGTGGGATCTTGCTCCTCACGATATTTCAATCTTAAACTATCTTGTAAAGGAGAAACCTTACAGTCTGAATGCAAACGGAGTTTCTCATACAAACAACGGAATAGAGAACATTGCATATATAAATGTGAATTATGATTCCGGATTCATTGCTCACTTCAGCTGCTCATGGAGCTCACCTGTAAAGATAAGAATGATGCTAATAGGCGGCGATAAAAAGATGATAGTATTCAATGACATAGAGCCGACAGAGAAAATAAAAATTTACGATACCGGTTATGAGCATAAGACGGATGAAGATAAAAAGAACATACTTGTGGATTACAGAACAGGTGATATTTTTACGCCAAAGCTTGAACAGAAAGAAGCACTTGCGTTGATGGCAGCAGATTTTGTATCCTCGATACTGAATAAAAGCAAACCCATTTCGGATTTTAACTCGGGACTTGCAGTAATAAAGATACTTGAAGCTTCACAGGAGTCAATAAAAAACAAAGGTAAAGAAATACTTGTGAAATAATTCCATAACACAATAGAATGACACATAATAAATTGATTTGGTAAACGCCGGAGAAAGGAAGAACATTTTCCGCTACTTATGGGATAATCCGCAATACGGAATGCCCGTGCTTATTGCAGTCTGGGCTTTGCTGTACTTCTTTTTCGGATATATAATCTCTGTCAACGGACAATTCGGATATGACGGAAACTATTACGGTACGACTGCAAAAAAATTCTATCAGCAGGTATTCGGAGGAGAACTGACATTTTACAGGATACAGAGGATCTTTCCTTCTTTTGTCATCAACACTGTCCTCACGATTTTCAGTATCCCTAAAGAAAACTACTTTATTGTAAAGCTCTGGCAGTTGTATAATATGGTCTTACTGCTGATCTGCTCAATGCTATGGTACAGGATCGCAAAGATCTATGAACTTAGTATCTGGTATATCTGGCTTGGTTTCTTTTTTGCATTTGTGAATTTTGCTAACTTACTTGTAACGTACTGGTACCCTGTTCTTACGGACGCAACTGCATTCACGCTTGGTTTCTTTTTGCTGTATTTTCATCTGAAGGACAATCTTACAGGTAAAATTATAGTTTCGATCATTGGTGCGCTGACATGGCCGAGCTTTATGTATTACGGAATTTTGATGATAATATTTCCAATGAGTTCAAGCGTTGTATTTACTGAAAAACCCGGAATACAAAAATTCAATATACTCGCTTACTTAATTCCGTTTCCGTTTTTATTTCTAAGCAGTTATTACATTTATAAATATTTTGCATTTGGTCAATTGTTTCCATATGTGAAAAAGGCGGTCCCATTTATAGATATATTAATGCCTCTTGCGGCGGTACTGAATTATTTCTTAATGGTCTATATTTTTAAGACTTTTCTTCCGGAATTCGGAATATCAAAATATTTTCAGTTTGCGGTAAATTTATTAAAAGGAATAAAGCTGAAGAATGTTCTGATAAGCGCATTGATGTATGCTGCAGTATTCATACCATTGAGTATCTTAAGCAATCCCGAAGCAGGCGGCCAGAGTTCTTCTTTTATGAAAGTGTTCTACTGCATTTCACTTTACAGTACCTTAAAGCCTCTGGGTTATATACTTGTCGCGATCACATGCTACGGTCCGGCATTTATATTGATGTATTTTTTACTAAGTAAATATAAGCATATAGCGGAAAATCTTGGATTCGGTGTAATTGTATCATTCATAATAACCATACTTCTGATGTTCACCTCTGAGACAAGACTTGTTTCCAATTTCATACCGTTCATTGTATTATTCTCTGTTTTGGTAATGCAGGAA
>JAGPCH010000388.1 GCA_018058125.1 Ignavibacteria bacterium
TTTTAATTTATTTTTTACCATTATAAAAACAATAGAATAGTGATTACTCCCGGTTAGATATTCTAATTTTCACTTATCAGCTTCATAATTTTTTCAACAGCATCTTCTTTCTTTAATATTATTCGTTCACCGGATCTTCTGATCTTTATTTCTACATTGCCTTCTTTCAGATTTTTCTCCCCTACGATCACTTGTAAAGGAATCCCAATCAGGTCAGCATCATTGAATTTAATTCCCGGTCTGACTCCTTCTCTGTCATCAAATAATACTTCCTTATGCCGAATTATATCCATTTGTTTATAAAATTCTTCGGATACTTTTTTAACCTCTTCATCACTCTGATTTAGCGACAACAATATTACCTTAAATGGTGCAACTTCGCCTTTCCATACAATTCCTTTTTCATCATTATTTTGCTCAATAAAAGAAGCTGCAGTTCTTTCAACTCCTATTCCGTAACTTCCCATAATTATCGCATTTTCTTTTCCTTCAGCATCAAGAAATTTTGCACCGAGCGCTTCAGAATATTTCGTTCCGAGTTTGAATATGTGTCCGACTTCTATTGCTTTGGTAATTTTGATCTTACTCTTTCTGTCAGTAGTCTCTTCACCTTCTTTGACAATCCTGAGATCTTTATATTCAATTCCTTTTACATCTCTCTTCAGATCAATATTCTTTAAGTGATAATCATTTTTGTTTGCTCCGCTTACAAGTTCGTCTGCATCTTCCAGCAAAAGATCGGCAATGATCTTTATATTCTTATTTTTGAAACCGACCGGTCCGATCGAACCTGCATCAGCACCCGTGATTTCAGCAAGCTCTTCATTATGCGCAGGTCTTATATTGATTCCAAAATATCCCTGAAGTTTACTTTCATTAACTTCATCATCACCGCATACAAGCACCATTACATATTCATTTCCGGTCTCTTTCACGTTTACAAAAACACGTGACTTTGCAAGACGGGATTTATCATTTGTTTTTAAAAATCCTGCCAGCTCTTCTATGGATTTAATTTCTGGTGTGTGAAATTCTTCAGGCTGAAGTTCTGAATCCTTCCTCGCGGTCTTTTCTTTGAACGAAATCGCTACTTCCAGATTCGAACTGTAATTTCCGTCTTCACTGATCACAATATCATCCTCGCCTATTGAAGATATTGCCATGAATTCTTCTGAAGCACTTCCGCCCATTGCTCCGCTGAATGCAGATACAACTGCAAACTCCAGTCCGCATCTTGTGAATATATTTCTGTATGCCCGAGCCATATTTTCATAAGCTTTGTCCAGCCCTTCCCAGGTTGCATCGAGAGAATATGCATCTTTCATTGTAAACTGACGTCCTCTCAAAACTCCTGCCCGGGGTCTTTCTTCATTCCGGAATTTTGACTGGATCTGATACCAGACCTGCGGAAAATCTTTATATGAAATTAGGTTAGCTTTGGCAATAGATGTGAATATTTCTTCGTGTGTGGGACATAAAACAAGATCGCGGTTTTTTATTCTGAACATAAGATCACCGTAATCTTCAAGTCTTCCCGTTTCAGCCCATAACTCGTTTGGAGATAAAGCGGGCAGATAAAATTCATTTCCGCCTATGGCATTCATTTCTTCCCTTATTATGTTTTCAAATTTTTTAAAAACGATCAGTCCGAAGGGAAGTGTTGAATATACTCCGGATGTAAGCTGTTTTATCATGCCGGAGCGTAACATTAATTTGTGTGAATTTACTACTGCATCTACAGGATCATCCTTTAGCGTAGGCAGGAAAAATTGCGATAGTCTCATAATTATATTAAGTTGCAAATATAAAAATGACTGCTGTCTATTACAATTCTAAATAGAATGGATTTTTATAAATATTTGTACACAACTATAACAGCCACAGTTAACGCGGATTGAACGGATAAGAAACGTATATTATAATTTTATAAGGGATTCCTTAAAATTAGAAATTCTTTCAGTAAATAATTGTTAAAAGAAACCTGTGAAAATCCGCTTTGATCTGTGTTAACAGAGTAAAATAAATTTTCGACGTGTACTTAGTTTATAAATGCATATTAGAATTTTTTCATGGGTTTCCCGGAGGGTTTAAAACTAAATCTGAAACTTCAACTCTATAAATTAATTAAATTCAAAAAACCCCATCAACTCACTTAACCCATTTAACCATCTAACCATTTAACAAATTAACTAATTAACCAATTAACCAATCAACCAACTTATTATCTCTTCACAACTATCCTTCTCGGAGCAATTCCCCCGGCTATGTTCAGATTTTTCTGCAAAGATCCGCTGAGATTATATATCTGTAATTTACCGCTTGCTGAAAAGCTTGGGATATATCCGACATATATTACATTTTCATCATAATCAGCTGCGAGACAATAATTAAGACCTGTAAGTGGCTTTGGTATTATCTCCTCGGATATTCTGTTTGACATATCATATTTAATTATACCTTCTTCTGAATATACATTTCCCCCGATGTATACTATATACTGACTTGTGAGAGCAGAAATATCTTTTGCTAATCCATATTTAAGATTTGTAAAGGAGTCTATTTTGTTGAAAGTAAGCGGATCAATTTTAAATATTGCAGCGCTTATGGAATCTCCGGGACATCCTACAAGTAATTTTCCGTCTTCGGATATTGCTAATGCCGAAGGTGTTTTTCTAACTTGTATAGTTGCAATTACCGTATTTGACTGCGCATTTATTACGGAAACTGTAGAATCTGTAGCACCTCCAAACTCGCTCGTGTTGCAGACAAAAACATTATTTCCTATTGCAAGGATCTCCTGAGGATATACTCCTACTCCGATATTTCCCAATACCGCAAATGTATTTTTATCTACTACCGATACATTATTCGCCGGTCCGTTTGTGATAAATATTTTACCGAATGCCGCTGTCAGCGAATAAGGATTTGTACCTACATTTACAGAAGCTAATTGTATACCATTAGTGTCTGTCTTATATAACTTGCCCGATGAACCAAAATTTCCCTGCTCTACAA
>JAGPCH010000389.1 GCA_018058125.1 Ignavibacteria bacterium
GGATTTAGGAATTGGGATTTATTAAAGTAAATAATAACTTCTTCAAAATGTAATCATCAATTTAAGGAAATAATAATTTTAGAAATTTTAAAAAAATCTTTACATATGTATTTTAACACAAGAAATTTATTCAGACAAGTTCTGATAATACAATTAGTAATTTTATTTACCTGTCTGAATCTGTATTCACAGACAAAATCTTTATCCGACGGAAAATATTCCTATGAAGTTATTGAAAACGATCCTTTAAATGCAAGGATCTACACACTCGATAACGGATTGAAAGTTTATCTCTCTGTCAATAAAGATGCTCCCAGGATATACACAAACATAGCCGTTGCTTCCGGAAGCAAGAATGATCCGCACGATGCTCAGGGACTTTCGCATTATCTGGAGCATATGCTATTTAAAGGAACGGATAAATTCGGTACGAAAAATTTTGAACTGGAAAAACCTTATCTCGATACGATAATTTCATTGTATGAGCAAAGACGCGCCACGACCGATCCTGATGAAAGAAAATCATTGTATCACAAGATCGACAGTGTATCTAATCTTGCATCCGAATATTCCATAGCAAATGAATATGATAAAATAATCAGCGCTATCGGCGGGTCAGGTTCCAATGCATATACTTCAGTGGAAGAGACTGTTTACCTTTGCGATATCCCGTCCAATCAACTTGAAAAATGGCTGCAGCTTGAAGGCGAGAGATTCAGGAATCCTGTCATGAGAATTTTCCATACAGAGCTTGAGACAGTATATGAAGAAAAGAACAGAAGTATAGATAATGACGGTAGTCAGGTATGGGAAGCTCTTTACAGCGGGCTTTTTCAGAAACATACATACGGTACACAGACAACTATCGGTAGCGTCGAGCAACTTAAGAATCCTTCTATTCAAAAGATCATAGATTATTATAATGAAAACTATGTACCGAACAATATGGCAATATGTCTTTCAGGTGATCTGAATTTTGATGAGACAATTGCATTGATCGATAAATATTTCGGCGGATTGCAAAACAAAGAAGAACCTGCTTTTACTCCTCCTGTTGAAGATCCGATAGCAAGCCCGATAGTGAAAGAAGTTGTGGGACCTTCAAGCGAATCTGTCATATTCGGATACAGAGCACCGGGAGCCGGTTCTAAAGAAGCGGATATAATTGATATACTTGAAAATATTTTATCCAACGGTAAAGCCGGACTGATCGATCTTAATCTTGTACAGGATCAGAAGGTCATAGATGCATATGCCGGAACGGATATTAACAAAGATTATTCTGTGATTTATTTCGGTGGTGAACCCCGCGAAGGTCAGACACTTGAGCAGGTCAAAGATCTTCTGATGCAGCAGATAAGTCTTGTCAAAAAAGGTCAGTTTCCCGATTGGATGATCCCTGCTATTATCAGCAATCTTAAATTAAGGCATATAGAAAGTCTTGAATCAAATGATTCCAGAGTAGGCGCATTTGTTGGTTCGTTTGTAAGTGACGTACCCTGGGAGAAATATATTTTTTATAAAGAAAGACTTGCCGGGATCACGAGAGAAGATGTTATTAAGTATGCCAATGAAAATCTGAATGAAAATTATGTTATAGTATATAAAAGGACGGGCGTAGATTCTGCAATTCAGAAAGTAGAAAAGCCTGAGATCAATCCCGTAAAAGTAAATGCGGATGACATCTCAGAATTTACGGAGACACTTATTAATGAACCTACTGAAGACATTGAGCCAAAGTTCATTGACTTCAAAAAAGAAATAAGTGAACTGAAGCTGAAAAATAATATACCTTTGTATTATCTGAAGAATAAAAAGAATGAGATCTATAATCTTGTATATAAAATAGAATCCGGATCCAACTCTGACAGAAGACTGACATTTGCAATAGACTATCTGGAATATCTTGGAACATCAAAATACACTTCAGTTCAGCTGCAGGAAGAATTTTACAAGCTGGCAAGTTCGTTTAATGTCAGTGCAACTGAAGATGAAGTCACAGTCAGTCTTTACGGGCTATCAGAGAATTTCGAAAAAGCCTCGACTTTATTGGAGCATTTGATCTCAGATCCTGTTGGAAATAAAGAAGCTCTCGATAATTTAGTATCGGACATTCTAAAAAGCAGGGAAGATGCAAAGTTGTCCAAGAGATCTATCCTCTGGGGCGGCATGGTTAATTATGCAAAATATGGGAAAGAAAATCCTTTTACATACAGATTGTCAGAAGAAGAATTAAAGAGCACAACTCCCGAAGAACTTATCAAAGTCATAAAAAATCTTTTTTCCTATAAGCAAAGAGTTTTATATTTCGGACCAAAGTCTGCTGAAGAAGTTGCGGCATCTGTCAACAGTTCTCATAAAGTTCCGGCTAAGCTGAAAGATGCTGAATCTGAAGACAAATTTACCGAGCTGGATTATGATGAAACTACTGTCTATGTTGTAAATTATGATATGCAGCAGGCTGAGATAGTCATGCTTTCCAAAAGCGGAAAGTATGATAAGAGCAGCATACCATTAATTTCACTTTACAATGAATATTTCGGCGGCGGTATGGGATCAATTGTGTTTCAGGAATTGAGAGAATCCAAAGCGCTGGCTTATTCGGCTTTCTCCAATTATCAGAATACAACAAGATTAGACAGATCAAATTATGTATTAGCCTATATCGGAACTCAGGCGGACAAACTGCCTGAAGCTATGGCGGGTATGACAGAGCTTTTGAATAATGTTCCTGAAGCGCAGCTTACATTCAGCAATTCCAAAAACTCGATCATTAAGAATATTCAGTCGGAAAGGATAAATGACTCTGAAATTCTGTATTATTACGAAGGATCTAAAAAACTTGGAATAGATTATGATTTAAGAAAAGATGTTTATACAAAGATTCCGCAATACAGTCTGAGTGACGTGTTAAAGTTTCAGAATGAATATATAAAGGATAAGAAGTATGTGATACTGGTACTAGGCGATTTAATGAAACTTGACATGAAGACTCTGGAGAGCTACGGTAAG
>JAGPCH010000390.1 GCA_018058125.1 Ignavibacteria bacterium
GTATAAGCGATATTGTAATATCAGGTGACAGTTTCGGCATGCATCTCGCAATAGCTCTTAAGAAATATGTTATAGCCTGGTTTGGTCTCTCGTGCTGGAGTGAAATTGACTTATTTGACCGCGGAGAAAAACTGTTCCCCGAAGGTCTCGAATGCGCACCCTGCTGGAATAAGCAATGTCCTTATGATCTTGAATGCATCAAAATGATCGATCTTAAAAAGATAAAAGATCTTGTTAAAAAATACTCGCTTTTAAAACCTCTTGCCGGAAAGAACAATTAACAGTTAATAATCTGTTTTCTTATCAATAGTTTTATTTTCCGGATCATCTTTATCTTTAAAATATTTTCCCATGAAAGAATTGCTGTACTTTCCAACGGATGTGATTACATAAATTGCAGTAATTCCTATTACAGCAAAAATAGCCAGTACCCAGATTAATATTTCCATAATAATTATTTTATCACATGTTTCTTGATTTGAACAAGTTTGCATCTCTGTAAATCCTTATTCTCTTTGCATTAGATATAGCATTCATTCTCTCATTTGCAATTTTCCTTGAAGCTTCTTCCGTAGGAATATTCTCATTCTTGGAAATTTCAATTATTCTTTTCAGAATATCATAGATGCCTGAAGCCTGTTTTAATGCTCTCTCTCTGTTATATCCTTCAAGTTCATTGTACACATTGATAAGTCCGCCTGCATTAATTACATAGTCCGGAGCATACAATATACCTTTTTCCTTAAGCATCTTACCGTGTTTTTCTTCATTACCGAGCTGATTATTTGCAGCGCCGGCAACAATTTTCACTTTCAGTTTTGGAATGGTCTCATCATTTATCACTCCGCCTAAAGCAGCCGGAGATAATACATCTGCTTCTGTTGTAAATACTTCATCATTTGTTATTATTTTAGCTTTATATTCATCGACAAGGTGTTTGAGTTTATCTTCATAAATATCATTTACATAAAGTACTGCACCTTCTTTATAAAGGTCTTTACATAAATGCTTACCTACATTTCCTCCTGCTCCCTGAATAATTACTTTTTTTCCTTTTAATGAATCCGAACCAAACACTTCATTAATGCACGCTTTTATTCCGACATAAGTACCGTAAGCAGTGACAGGTGAAGGATCGCCGCTGCCGCCAACTTCTATCGGCACTCCGGTAACATGTCTTGTTTCCATCATGATGTATTCCATGTCTTTAATGCTGGTACCAACATCTTCAGCCGTAATATACCTTCCGGACAGACCTTCTACAAACCTCCCGAATGCTCTGAACAATCCTTCAGTTTTCTGTGTTCTTGAGTCACCGATTATAACAGCTTTACCGCCGCCAAGATTTAATCCTGCTACAGCAGCTTTATAGGTCATTCCTCTTGATAATCTTAATACATCGACCAATGCTTCTTCATCATTAACATAATTCCACATTCTTGTACCACCAAGAGCCGGTCCAAGAGTAGTATTGTGAATTCCGATTATTGCTTTAAGTCCTAATTCCTTATTTGAACAAAAGACAACCTGTTCGTGTCCATATGATTCAATTGTGTCGAATGTTGGGAAACTTGTGTTTGCCATGATTAATTAGTTTTATTTTCGTTTTAAATTAAAGTTAGTTTAAAAATAATTCCGGGTTTAAAGATTTTCTTATATAAATAAAAACATCATCTACCGATATATGCGCCATACACTGGGGTACCTGACAGCCATAATCATGTCCGAGATACAGACACGGACTGCAGAATTTATCACTCTGAATGAGCACAGCATTTTTACTGTATGAACCCCATTTTGCAGGATTGGTAGGACCATGAAGACCCATTGTTTTCGTTCCTACACAGGAAGCAATATGTAACATTCCTGTATTACTGCAGACGATCAGTTTTGCTTTCTGAACAAGCGCAACTACATTGTCCAGCGGATACTGGCCTGCAGTATTGATCACATGATGACCAATTCCTCTTTCTATTTCTTTGCATCGCTCTTCCTCATGAGTAGCGCCGGTGATCAGTATTCTGACATTCTCATCATAGTTGACCAGCCTTTTCCCAAGGTCAATATAATTTTTAACCTCCCATTCTCTAGGTCTTCCGTTTTCTCCGCAACCGGGGTGAAGACAAATAACTATCTTATTTTCAAGTGAATGTTCTGACCAGAAATCATATGCAAATTTATAATCTTCTTCATTTAAAAAATATTCTAATTTTTTATCCTGTTCTGTAATATTAATACCCACAGGACTGAGAAGATCAAGAAAATTTTCCAGTTCATGCTTGTCACGAAGATGCGGAACAACGCTGTCATACCCGAAATGCTTATGTTGTCCTTCTGTTTTAAAACCAATTGTATAATCAGCTCTGGCAAGCATAGACATAATAGCGTTGATTCTTTCCCATTGACCGACATCAATCAGAAGTTCGTACTTTTCCTTTCTGAGTTCGGAAATAAATTTAAAAAAATGGAGTGGGTTATTTAAAAAAGAATGAACATTACAATCAATAATTTTATCTACATAGGGTATCTTCTTGATTACAGATATATTTATCTGAGAACATACAAATGTAAACTCGGCATTCGGAAATGCTTTCTTAAGAGTTCTGAGTGTAGGGATTAGTAATATAGAATCACCGATAGCCGCTAACTTAATAATCAGAATTTTCTTTATATTTTCGATCGGGATCCGTTTTTTTCTTTTAGTAAGTATTGATAAAAGAATTATTACCGGTATACCAATATATTTATCAAAGACACGGAAGATTGCTCTTCGCTTCATTTAGATCTTGTATACTGAAGAATAAATTTATTTCTAATATACTTAGAAATGAATATATTATCAATAATAAGATTTTAATTATATTGCATTCAAAATATTCTATCCTGATAGAAAAATCTATCCGGGTAAAAAAAAATTCATACTCACCATATTCCCGCTTTGCAGTGGGTGCCGCTTTATTAACAAAGACCAATAAAATATACACCGGCACAAATGTAGAGAAT
>JAGPCH010000391.1 GCA_018058125.1 Ignavibacteria bacterium
GGTTATGAATATAAAGGATAATAACAGAATTGCTGAATATGTTTTTAATAGTTTCATATAATTTTTATTTTGGTTTTTGGAATGGGTTAATTTACTCTATTCTGTTTGAAATTGTAACTAAATTAATAGTATTAACAGGAATTTGCTCGTTCCCAATCTCACAGACTATCCGAAAACGTTGGGTTTGCCTCAAAGTCTCAAAGACTCAAAGTTAAAAACTTTGATTGCTATTTCCCACTCCGTCACTGAAGACTGTTAAATTGCTCGTTCCCAAACTTTTTCAATATTGTTAAAATCCACGGTTTAGGATTGTTTGGGAACGCACTTGTAAGCAAAACTCCGTTTTGCAAAAATTCTTAATCTGTTGAATTTCTTTTTCCTTCTAATCAAACTTGTAAGCAATCCTTACAAGTTACTTTTCTTATTCAATATTATTTTACTTCAGCAAAACCATACGCTTTGTCTCCGAAAATACTCCCGCTCTGCCTGTCACAGACAACTTATAAAAATAAACCCCGCTCGGAAAATTACTGACATCGAATGAAACAGAATATCTTCCGGTAGACTTCTTTTCATTTACCAGATCAGCGACTTCTATTCCCAAAGCATTATAAACTTTCAATGAAACAAATCCCAACTCCGATATTTTTATTTCCGTCTTAACTGTTCGGAATTTCCGAACAGTTCGATATATTTGTCTGCGAATATGGTTAAGTAAAAGTTTTCGATAATAAAATATTATCTGCTCAAGCTTTATGGATGACCCATAGGGTACCCCCCGCCAAAAGCAGACTGTCCGAAAACGAAACCATTATGCCTGCCTCAAAGGCTCGAAGACTCAAAGAAGAGCATTTTGGAGGTTTTTATCTTGGAGTCTTCGAGACTTTGGGCAAACCGAACGTTTTCGGACAGTCTGGAGCACGCGGAAATGACAACTTGTTTTTAGTTTTCTCACAATCGCTTTAGCTAAAGAAACTGGTTTCAGAAAATAATTTCCACTCTAATTCATTTAGCACCATTATTTTTTTGTAATTCGTAATTTGTAATTTGTAATTTCTTTTACTCAATACTCAATACTAATCTCAGCCGCCAGCTTAGCATTATTCAGCACCAACTGTATATTAGCATCCAGACTCTTGCCTTTCGTGATCTCCTTTATTTCCGAAAGAAGAAAAGGTGTTACGTCTTTACCTTTTATACCTTTAGTATCAGCTTTTGCTAATGCCTCATCAATAGCTTTGTCTATTAAATTTTTATCAAATGAAAATTCCTCAGGGATCGGATTAGCAATGATCACTCCGCCATTGAGACCAAGATCCCATTTTGTTTTTATAGCGGAGGCAATCTCTCCCGGAGTATCCAATTTATAGTTTACTTTAAATCCTGACTCGCGTGTATAAAATGCCGGAAACTCTTCCGTCTTGTAGCCTATCACCGGAACTCCCATAGTTTCAAGATATTCAAGAGTAAGACCTATATCCAAGATGGACTTCACGCCGGCAGATACGACAGCTACGTTGGTTTGTGAAAGTTCGGTAAGGTCAGCCGAAATGTCAAAAGTATTATTCCCATTCCTGTGAACACCGCCGATCCCGCCCGTTGCAAATATTTTTATCCCGCAAAGTGCAGCGCAGATCATTGTCGCTGAAACTGTTGTAGCGGCATTCAGATTTTGTGAAATGATTACCGGAATGTCTCTCCGGGAAGCTTTCAGAATTCCGGATTCTTTGGACAAAAATTCGATCTCATTATTATTCAGCCCGATTTTTATCTTACCGTTCAAAAGAGCAATCGTAGCCGGAACCGCGCCGTTCTCACGGACAGTGTTTTCAATCTTATAAGCGGTTTCATAATTCTGCGGATAAGGCATTCCGTGTGAGATGATCGTTGACTCCAGCGCTACCAGCGGTCTGGATTCCGCAACAGCATCTTTCACTTCTTCGGAAATGCTTAAATATTTTTCAATCTCAGTATTCATTTTTATTTTAAAGTTTTAATATCATTTATTATCATCCCATTCCGGAGATTCAAATCTCTGGATCTCGATCAGATATCCATCCAGATCTTTGATAAAGCAATTATATATTTTAAACCGCTCGTTCAAAGCCGGTTCTTTTACTATTTCAATGTCAGATGCTTTTGATTTAAGTTCATCAAAAACTTTATCAACTTCCTCTGTCACAAATGTGATCACGACATTTTCACCAACGATCACATTTTGCTTTTCACAAAATCCGATATAAGAATCTGCAGGAGTTTTATAGATCCTGCACTGACCCTGATCGAGCACCAATTTAAATTCAAAATTAATTTCATAAAAGGAAGAAGTGATCTGAAGATTTCTCACGGAGAGGAATGTTATCTGTGAATCAAATTTCATTTTTAATGTTTTACTTTGCAATATATTAAATTTAATAACGCAATATATCCAATCCCATTAACAGATTTAATTAAATAAAAAGCGGAGTATTGTAAACTCCGCTTTCCAATTCAAACCAGATAAAATTTATTCCTTATTCTATACTTCATTCTAAACTTCTTTAATCTGTATAAAAGATAGATCTTAATTTTTCAATCTTATACAAACCAGAGACAAAGTAATCCTGTTTTGAAACAGGGACAAGAAAATCTTTTATTATCAGATTCTCAGAATAAACAAGAGCGTCTTCAAGATGATCCTGAATAAAATTATTCATGGGCTCCCAGTCTGAGTGGAGTTTGTATCCCTGATTTACCCAAATGCCAAGCTTTATAATATTTTTGAAGCATTAAAAATAGATTGATAAAAATCATTAAAAATGGTAAGTTGAGAGTCTGAAAATTTTATCAGAAGGACAGGTAGCTCAGTTGGTAGAGCAACGGCCTGAAAAGCCGTGTGTCGCCGGTTCAAGCCCGGCTCTGTCCACAGGAAAGTAGTAAAGCAGCAAAATTTTCAAATTTTAAAAAACCCGATTTATTGGGTTTTTTAATAAATTTGTATGAGTAATTTACTACTATTATAT
>JAGPCH010000021.1 GCA_018058125.1 Ignavibacteria bacterium
GAAGCAGAGAAAACATAAAAATTTAAATCTTTGCTTCTCTGTGGCTCTGCGTTTAAAGAAATCTTGAAGTTTTAAGATAACATCTTTAAAAGAAATGGTTTTGGTAAGGGTTTATAATGAATGTTATAAGCCTACTAATTTAATAACTCATTAAAGTTATTTTTTTATAAAATGTTAGTATTAATTTAATTTAATAATCCACTCTGAAAGTTGCAAACCCGTAATCATCAGTAAAGCTGATGTTCTGATAGATATTATCGATTGCTCTGTGAACATACTGAAACTGGATATAGAATTGTTTGACAAACTCCCAGGTAAAATTTGTAGTGATGATGCTTCTGTTGATGCGGTTTCCAACAAGGAACTCCGGATTGGAATAGCTGTAACCTGTTGCATTATTAATATTACCGCCATAATTAACCAATACTCTTCCGGCAGAATCAGTAACTATACCGTTTGCAGATCTCTGATACTGATAAAGAATATTAAGATTAATTCTGTTGGTAAAATTATAATTTAGTTTGAATGCGATCTCATCAGAGTTTGGGTCGAGATGATGACCGAGATGAAGATCCCAGTGAGTGTACATTGTCTTGTTAGAAACGTGAGTATAAACGAACGGATCGAGGTAAGTATATTCAGCTTTCAGATCCATATCCGGAAGCGTGAAAGCTTTTGCCCATTGCAGGCCAAACTGAAATCCGAACTTATTGGTAATGTTTTCATTATCCTTAAACAATGTGCTGAATTCAAGATCATCAATTAACATAGATCCCTGTATGGCAAGATTTTTTACAGGAAATACCATAGCGTCAAGACCCATTATGGAATTGTTATTATTCTGTGGACCTGACTGTGTCGCTTTATTCAGTTCGGCAGAAGTAAGAAAACTAATCGGATTCAGAAAAGTAAAACTGAAAGGATTATCAGCGATCGTTACGCTTTCAAAGAATCCCATTCTGAATGCATCTCCTAAGCTGACATCAAGTCTGTGCGTTGCAATGTTTTTGGAACCTATAGGTCTGCCCAGAGAATCACCTTTCAGACTTCCGTACATGAATGAATACCTGACCGCTTTGTATCCAAGATCAAGTCTGAGATAATCAAAGGCAACGGTATTGTCTGATAAATAAAGTCTGTCAATGAATCCAAAGCCCTGATATACAGGACTTCTACCGACTGTAATAGCCAGCCATTCATCCTTAGCTCTGAATCTCAGATATCCGTCAAATGTGTCATAGTTTCTTTGTTCGAACTGAAATTTATTCTGTGCAAAAAGTTTAGGATCGGTATTTCTTGCAAAAGTCACATCTCCCGAATCACCGGCAAGTTTCTGACCGTTGGATGCACGGAGATAATAACCTACATTATCATACAAAGTACCTCTTACTCTGAAACCTAATTCTCCTAAAGTAATAGAATGCCTGCCAATTGAATCCCCTCTTGACTCTCTTTGTGATAATTCACCGAGACCGTCAAAGAACAGAGTTGCATTACTGTCGGCAAATGAGTAGAGATATTTTTGTTTGTTTTGGGAAAAGATATTTTTGAATCCTTCTTCAAAAAGCGGAGCAGCCTGCTTAAGCGTACCGAACATTTCATATTCAAATTCTAGTTTCAGATCACCGAGTATTTGCCTGTCGACCGAAGAAATTGAACCCGACTTCTCATTTATTATTTGCAGAAAGGATGCAACTTTTTCTCTTGAAAGCGGAATGTTACCGCGATTATAATCCTTTAAAATTTTCATGGTCTGCATCCTCTGAAGATAATCATAAACCGGATGTCTTGGCTGTACAAGTTCTACCTGTGAGAATGAGACATTTACAAAAAGAAACGAAAAGAATAAAATTAGAAGAAATTGTTTCATCATATATCTAAAATTCGAAATTAAAATTACAAAATAAATCAGGAAACCTGAAGGTCGGAGGGAATTGTCTGTTCGTCTGTTACGTATTCAGGTACTAATCTTTTCAGCATACTGACAATAAGTTCTTTATCATTCTCATGTCTCTTTTCGATAAGAGTTTCAAGATTGAAATCAAAATTATCAGGTATAAAATGACTGGCATTGGAAGCTATCAGTATTTTTTCATGAAGAGTTTTTTCATAGATCTCGCCGGGAATAAACAGTTCTTCATATAATTTTTCGCCCGACCTTAATCCTGTCTGAATGATCTTAATATCTTTTTCCACTTCATAACCTGAAAGTCTGATTATGTCTTTTGCGAGATCGATGATCTTTATCGGCTTGCCCATATCCAGCACAAATATCTCACCGCCGTTACCAATTACAGATGCCTGCAGTACAAGCTGCACTGCTTCGGGAATTGTCATAAAGAATCTCTGAATGTCAGGATGAGTGATAGTGACAGGTCCGCCTTCCGCAATCTGACGTTTGAAAGTAAGAACTACACTTCCTCTGCTGCCTAATACATTTCCGAAGCGAACAGCCGAATAATTCTTTCCGTAAGTTCTGCCGGCTTTAAGAACGATCATTTCAGCAACTCTTTTACTTGCTCCCATGATACTCGAAGGATTAACAGCTTTATCGGTCGAGATAAATACAAAATGTCCGACATTATGCTTTAGAGAAAGATCGATCAGATTTTGTGTTCCTTTAATATTATTGCTTATGGCTTCACACGAATTCACTTCCATCATTGGTACGTGTTTGTGAGCAGCTGCATGAAAGATCACATCAGGTTCTGTTTCGGAAATTATCCTGTCGAGTCTTTTATATGATCTGATATTTGCAATTATAGACTGTACCTGAGTGCCGTTTGCTTTTCCGTTGGTGACAGAAAGTCTTTTTAATATTTCGTGCTGAATATCAAAAATTGAATTTTCACCCTGACCTAAAAGTATGATCTCGGAAGGATGGCACTTAATTATCTGCCGGCATAATTCACTGCCGATTGATCCGCCGGATCCGGTTACAAGAACTCTTTTACCTTTTAGAAAATCTTCTACTTTTTTGATATCTGTTTTTACCGGCTCTCTTCTGAGAAGGTCTTCGATCTGTACCTGCCTTATACTGTCTATCCTAACTTTTTCATCAAGTATTTCAAATATACCGAGGATAGTTCGCGCCTGTACTCCTGACTTGCGGCAGATAGAAACTATGTCTCTGATCTCCGAACCCGGAGCGGTGGGCATTGCAATTATAACTTTATTGATATTCATTTTTGCAATGATCTCTGGTAAACTGTGACGAGTTCCCAATACTGGAATGCCTCTGATCTTCAAACCTTTCTTCTCAATGTCATCATCTACAAATGCCACTGGATTCAAGCCAAGCTGGGGATTTCTCTGCATTTCCTGAATAATGGAACTGCCTGCTTTTCCCGAACCAACTATGAGAACTCTTTCTCCATGATAAGAAATTTTTCTTTTCTCATTTATACGTTCTATAAGCCGGATGCTGAATCTTGCGCCGGCGACAAAAAAGAATGATATTAATCCGGTTAATAAAGGAAGTGACAATGGAAGGACTTCAAAACCAAGCAACTCAAAAGAATTCAGGATAGTGAAAACACCTGTCTGAACAATTACTGCCCAGAAGATTATAAAGATCAGCTTGGCAAGTTCATCTATGCTGGCATTACTCCAGTCACGATTATATAAACCAAGTTTATAAAAAACGATTATGTCGATGAATAAGAAAACTAATGTACACCAGAATATGGGGATAATGTAAAAAGAAAAGTCTACTTTCCCATCAAGTCTTAGCACCAGTGCAAGTAATGGACTGATAAGAAGAAAAATTAAATCAAAGAATAGGAAATGCCTGTTACGTAATTTAAGTAGTCTGTTATTTAATAAACTTTCAAGCATTTTATTAATTTATTCTGACATTAATATAAAACAAAATATAATCATAGATACAAAAGAACACTAAAAGCAACTTTTATTTGAGGGTGTTTTTTTATAGCTTAAATTACAAAAAGTAAGTAATTGTTGCAATTTACTTTTTCAAAAGCAAAACATAAAAATATATACAATAAACCCGAAATTATTCTGAAATGACCGCCGAAAGAGTTCTTAATATGACCTTGAAATCCTTAAAAAACGATCTTTCATTTATGTATTCAAGATTAAGTTTTATCTTGTCCGGCATGATTTTTTCAATATAATATTTTTCCGGATCTTCAGCCTTTTCCAGTAAATCATTTTCATTTTTATATTTAATCGAAGCAACATCAGTGATTCCGGGAGATACATCCAGTACCTTTTTCTGATCTTCAGTATATAGGTCAACATATTTTCTGACTTCCGGCCTGGGTCCGACAAAACTCATTTCTCCATAAAGTACATTTATAAGCTGCGGAAATTCATCAAGTTTGAATTTTCTAAGATAATATCCTGTCTTTGTAATCCTCGGATCTCTTCCGCCGACTGTAAGCAAACCCTTGCTGTCAGAGTCAGGATTCATTGTTCTGAATTTTAACAGTTTAAAATCCTTATTATTTCTGCCGACTCTTGTCTGTTTATACAAGACCGGTCCTTTCGAATCGAATCTAATTAAAATTGCTATAACGATCAATACTGGTGACAGAAGAATCAAACCCGAAATTGAAAATACAATGTCAAAAATTCTTTTTATCATATTACTTTTTCATAACAGCGTCATAAGATCCTTTTACAGAATCTACAATTGTGCTGATATCCTCTTCACTAAGCTGAGGATAAACCGGTAATGTGATCTCTCTTGAATAGTTATCATAGCTTACGGGATAATCATTGATATCATAATTCCGCTCTTTAAAGATCTTCAGCATAGGCAGAGGGACAAAATGAACATTCACCGCAACTTCCCTTTTATTGATCTCTTCTATTATCAAATCTCTTTGCTCTTCAGATATTCCTTTGATCCTTAATGGATAAATATGATATGATGTTTCCTTAATTTCATTTCTTGAAGGAGGAATTTCAACCCAATCCTCGTCTTTGAATTCTTCGTTATACCTTTCAAATATTTCTTTTCTTCTCAATAAAAGATCTGAAGTATATTTTCTGATCTGAGCAAGACCTACAGCTGCGCAGATATCACTAAGATTAATTTTAAATCCGGGGTAGACAATATCGTATTTCCAGTTACCTCCCAGAGATTTTGTAAAAGCATCCTTTGTCTGCCCGTTTAAAGACAAAAGCCGGAGCCATGCATACAACTCATCATTATCAAATTTTCCGGGAAGGTTAAGACAAATTGCGCCGCCTTCAGCAGTCGTGACATTCTTAACTGCATGAAATGAAAATACTGATATATCGCAGAGCGAACCGCTGGGTTTATCTTTATATACTGCGCCAATAGAATGAGCGGCATCCGACATGATCAGTATTCTTCCGAGCATTCTCTGAACTTCATTTGTACAAATAAATATTTTCTTTACTTCTTCATCATTTACAATATTATATATCTCATCATAGTCGCAGGGATATCCTGCTATATCCACCGGCACGATTGCTTTGGTTCTCGGAGTAATATGCTTCTTTATCTCATCTGTGCTTATGTTAAAATCCTTACCGACATCAACTATAACCGGTTTCGCTCCGAGATGCATGACGGCAAGAGCTGTTGCGCAATAAGTATAAGCCGGGATGATCACTTCATCTCCTTTGCCTATGCCATACCAGTGAAGCACCAGCATCATTGCCGATGTAGCCGAATTGACACAAAGAACATTTTTTACTCCCGTGAGATCCGCAACTTCCTTTTCCAGAGCTTTTACTTTCGGACCGGTTGTGATCCAGCCGGAATCAAGTGATTCAAGCACTTCCTTTTTTACATCTTCATCTATAAATGGCGGTGAGAAAGGTATCATTGTTTAATTTCCTCTGAATTGTTAGAATTTAATTTATTGTTAGTTAACATTATTAAAAGAAACGGCAGACTGAAGTAATATACAAACTCTACCGTGTAACTGTAACGAGCAAGCGAGACTTCTACAAGACTCACCAGCACTGCCTTGAAAATAAAAGTCATGCAAAGCAAAAATGGTATCAATGCTTCGGCATTTTTAAAACGGCTTTTGTATAATTTGAATATGCTTAAACCGAATACAACAAAATATAAAATTATCCATAAAAAATTTCTGAATACGGTATTGTAAATTATTTCAGAAAGTTCATAGATACTTCTGTAAACACTGTCATCAATTTCCACACTGCCTTCAGAATTCACATTAACATTTTTCAATGTTTTCTGAGCGGCAATTTCCTCTCGGAAAAAGTCAGCGACTTTCTCATTGTCCGATAAGTCCGAAGAGATCATTCTCCATCTGCCTGATGTAAGCTCTTTCAGATATTTTTGATCTATTACAGTTCTTGTAAATACGGTTGCCATTTGATCATAATAATTCATAGTGATCCTCTGATTATTAAAGAAGAACATAAAATTACACATTACAAATTTTAAATAGGATCGCGGACTTTTCTTTATGGCATCAACAGATACCATTCGCATAATCGGCTGAATGGCAACAAAGTTAAGTGCCGGATCAAGTCGCATCAGAGATTCGGTAAAATTAACCTGTCTGTAGAAATTTTCATTGAATGTATGATAAAGTTCTGATATGCCCCAAGAATTTCTGATATAATTTTTTTGGGTTCTTGGAATAGAGTCAAGCGTATTGTTTATTGCTTCATTTACTATTTCCGGATATTCATCCGACGGCTCCATGAAAAGAATCGTAACTCCTGACAGATTAGCTTCCCCAAAAGGCGTGATCGTAAATAATCTCAACGTGTAATAATTATAAGAACATAATCCGAAGATGATCACTGATAACGGCAAAATGAGAGATACATAATATTTTAATTTATACCTATTGACGATAAAAAATAATACAAGAATTGCCAAAACCCCGAAAAGAAACAATGCCGCAGGTCTGATCAATATTAACAATGCTATCGATACCGAATACAAAGCCCATGCTGATGTCAGATTTTTCCTTAATGCATATATCAGCAGACCGGCATTTACTATAAGGAAGTTAACAAAAATGCCTTCCGTTAATAAAGCTTTTTCAAGTACAAGAAAATAAGAAGATGATATATATATGCAAAGCATTAATGAAAACAGGAATGTATAGCGGGAGTATGTTTTACTTATAATGAATAAAAATATATATCCCGTGATCAGAGTGAATAAACTCTGTATCAATGCAACAGCAAAGAATGATTTGGAAAAAAGCCATATTAAAAATAAAAACACCGGATATGCCGGCGTCCTTATGTCAAACACCGGTGTGTCTGAATTTAACAGATCGAGCGCTACTGCGCAATATGAGGCGCTGTCGCTGGAAAGTACCAGCACAGGATAAAGTAAAAAATACTGCAGCCTTGTAAACAGGAATACTATTGTGAAAAGAAGTAAACTGTATTTGAATATTTTCTCCGGATCAGAAAAAATATTAGACCACTTATTCATTAACCTGAAATTCTGTTTTCATTTGAGCCAAGTATATGTTTTAACTGAACAGATACCAGCCCGATTCCAAACATAAGAACAGACAGAAACATAAATCCAATTCCAAAAACCGTAAAGACAGGATTGCTGAATATTCCTGCAATCAGCAGGCAAAGCGCACCGCCTATTACAAGTCCAGAGCTGAATACAATAAATATTTTTATCGGATTATAAAAAAGTATAGCCTCAATAATAAACTGAAGCGTCCGCATCGAATCCCTGAATAATCTTACCTTGGTTTTGCCTTCTCTCTTTTTATAATCTATCGGAATATATTCCACAAACTTTCCGTTCATCATGTAAGCAAGTGTAAGAGAAGTAGTAAAGCTGAATGTATCGCAGAGTTTTGTAAAAAACGGGAGAGTCTGTTTTCTTGAAAAAACTCTCAACCCTGAATTAATATCAGGAATTTTTCTTCCGGCTGTAAACTCCACAAGCTTCTTGAGCATAAGACGCAACATTTTTTTCTTGAAAGACTCATCATAGTTTGCACCCTGTCTGGCTCCTACCACCATATCAAATCCCTTTTCATATTCCATGTAGAGTACCGGGATCATCTCCAGCGGATAAGTTCCGTCAGCATCAGTTATGACAATTGTATCAAACTTAGCTACTTTTATACCGTCTTTGAGAGATCTGCCATAGCCGATATTGTGAGGATGGCTGATGGTGTATGCTCCGGATTTCACTCCCATCTCCGCAGTTCTGTCAGTCGATCCGTCATCCACAACTATAATTTCAGCATTCTCCATGTTATTCAATTTCAGAACTTTTAAAATATCAAAAACTGTTACCGCGATCACTTCGCCTTCATTATATGCCGGTATAACAACTGAAAACATTTTATATTAATTTATTTTTTTATAAATACTGATCAGGGATATTCCCAATGGTGTTTTTAACGGGAGAAAATTTCGAGAGAAAGGCACAATGTATTTATCAAAAAAACCTATCTCTCCTTCGGTGTCATTTATATTTCCTGATTTGAGAGCTTTATATACTGCCCAGTAGCCAAGAGCTCCTATTAAATTAAAATAATACTGCTCTGTCAGTTTCACATTATCCCCGGTTTCTAAAGACCTCATCATTTCCTTATTATATCTTTTGAAATGACCTGCCGCTTCATCAAAGTTAGAATAC
Source organism: Ignavibacteria bacterium (assembly GCA_018058125.1). GTDB lineage: Bacteria > Bacteroidota > Ignavibacteria > Tepidaquicellales > Tepidaquicellaceae > JAGPCH01. The sequence continues at coordinate 8,612 of JAGPCH010000021.1, forward strand.
AGAAACTGATGCGATGGGACAAGATGAAACAGCACACCTTCCGGTTTCAACAGCGAAAGTAATTTCTTAAAAAAATTCACATCATCTTCGACATGCTCCATTACATTCATGCAAACAATGAAATCATATTCACCTTCCGTATTCATCAGATCTATGCATTCGATCTTTATTTCTTTGCGGAAATTTCTTTTCTTTATGTGATCAATAGCAGCGGAGGAAATGTCTATGCAGTACATGCTGTCAAAACTGCACTGGTCTGTTATCAGTTTAGTAAAAGAGCCGACTCCGCATCCGACTTCAAGTACATTACCCCGCACATATTTTTTAAACTGATCAAAAGTCCACTGATTATAATTAGTGGCTTTCTGCATTTGTTCCGCCGATGTAAATAATTCAGACAATTCTAATTTTCCTCTTCTATAGCTTTTACAAATACAGCCGGATTGCCGGCATATATGCTGAATGGTTTGACTTCGCTTATTACTACGCTTCCCGCTCCGATTATAGAACCTTTCCCGATCTTTACCCCTTTCATTATAAAACAGTTAGCTCCTATCCAAACATCATCTTCTATCATAACCGGCTTTCTAATGATCTTGTCCCATCTTTTTAATCTGTCTTTATAAGGTACGTTATGTGAATTTGTATCCATGATCACGGTGTTAGCTCCTATCATGATCCTGTTACCCAATACAATCTCCTCCTCTGAAATGATCGAAGTTCCGTTAAGATAGACTTCATCTCCGGTTACTATCTTACCCGATTTCGATGTCCTTAAAAATACCCCGCCCGAAAGGTTACCGGAATTGTATCCGCACTTAGCCGAGATAAGTCTCATGTTGCTGCCAAGTCTGATCGAACCTTTATTTTCAATTCTTGGAATTCCGAAGACAGTTACATTCTTACCGTAACTGACTCCGTTCAAGTTTAATATTATCTTTAGGAAAGGTGAAGTTATAAAAGTTATGACCTTTGTAAAATGTAAAAGTCCGTCTTTGATCAACTCGTAGTAATTTTCATTACCGGTATCAAACTTCAGCTTCTCGTTATATTTAAATAAAAAACTCATTTGTCAAAGATAATTCATTTCTTAGTACCGCTTCCGCTCCAGCTCACGCCTTTGTATGCATTTATATTTACATCTTTGTATTCATTTTCATCAAACCATCTACCGATCCTTTCCCTGCTGATAAAGTCAACCTGAGGCGCATTGAGCTTATCAAACACATTAATATTGTTTCTGTAAAATGACATCTTACGGAAGTTTCCGAAATACTCATAAAATGGTAAAAATTTAAGAGGTAAAAGATATACAGTATAAACCGGAATGTAAAGCAATGAAGTTGTTATTTTGGAAATGCCAAGCAAAGACTTTCTGCTTAGATTCTTAAGAAATGTTTTCCGTAATGGCTCGACAACATATTTCACAAGACCGTTACCCTCCTCCGAATATACCCACACAATCAGCTTTCCGCCGGGTTTTACATGCCGGTTTAAATTTTCGACAGTCCTGTCAGGATCATCAGTATGATGAATCACTCCGATTGAAAACACTATATCGAATTTTTTTCCGAGATCCATTTTTGCAATGTCAGCTTCGACATATTCGATATTATCAAAGTCCTTATTTTTTTCCTTAGCAATTTCAGTCGTATTAAGATCAACGGCTGTGATACTTTTTGCATACGGTGCAATAAAATTAGTATGCTGTCCGCCGCCGCATCCGCATTCCAATACATCTTTTCCTCTGAAATCTTCAAGTGTATTTGGCAGTATCC
>JAGPCH010000022.1 GCA_018058125.1 Ignavibacteria bacterium
GTGTGTAGAGTGTGTAGAGTGTGTAGAGTGTGTGGAGTGTGTGGAGTGTGTGGAGTAAGTTGATTAGTTGATTTGGTTATAATGAAATTTTTCAATTTTATTTAATAATTGTTGTTAAAAAAAACATTAAAAAAATTAAGTTATTAGAAAATAAAGTATGTTAACAAAAGAAAAAGTTTTAGCTTCAATAAAAGATCTTCCTGAAGAATTTTTCTGCGGACGAACTCATTGACAGAATAATTTTTTTACAGAAAATTGATACAGGTTTAAAACAATCAAAATAGGGAGAGACCAAAACAACCTTAGAAGCGAAAGTGCAACTTTCTAAATGGCTGATATAATCTTGAAATAGGTCCTTGAATCTGGAATTTGTTACTTTAAAAATTTATGAAACAACAGGCAAGAAAATTGGTTAATCAGAGAAATGAAAAGTTGTTTAAGTGTTTACCTTCATAGTCATCATCCCATACCATTCAAATTCACTGTTTAAACAACCCCCTGAAGCTTCCTTACAAAAATTATCTGTCCGGTATGATACGCAAGATGAATATTCATATTTGAGATTATCTTATACCAGTCATCATTGCTTTCCTTAATAGGTTTGCTTTCGAGTTTTTCCTCAGAAGCATTTTTGATCTCATTGCGGAAATCTGAAAGTACTTCGTTAAGCTTTTTAACTGCCGACTCCCAATCCAATGGATTTATGTCAAATGTAGGATCCTCTTCACCAATGCTGAAGGGAGGAAGCGGAGTACCTTTGAATCGCATCAGATATCTTTCGTTCCAGAATATGAGATGCAGTACAAGCTGTAGTATTGAGTGATTGTTTTCGTCATTCCATTGCGTCTGTTCGGGAGTAAGTCCTTCCAGTGACTGTATCAGGGGAATGAACCAGTTTTCCTCGTTGTAACAGGCATCGAACTGGTCTAAAATCAATTCCTTTTTTGTCATAATTTTTTAATTAAAATTTAATTTACTATGAATCCGCAGAGGCGGAATTCGCAGATGAAAGTTCATAAATAATCTCGCCGTAAGCGGCGGGGAATTTAACCCTAAGCGATTAAAATTTTACTGATATTTGGAAAGATAGTTTGTTTCATAGTCATTAATCCAAACCATACTACTTTCTTAGTCAGTTATGCTTCTATGTGTGACCTATGCTCCTACGTGGCTAATGGTCGCGGGTGCTGACGAATTCGACGAACTCCAGAAGCGATTCTTTTACTTTACTGTCTTTGAAATCTTGCAGGGCGTTTATAGCAAGTGATGAGTACTCTTCAACTTTCTTCTCTGAATATTCAACCCCGCCGTACTTCACTACAAACTGAAATACCTCATCAAACTTTTTTGTCCTGTCGCTTTTGATCAGTTTCATGATCTGACCGGATTCTTTCTTAGGCGCATTGCGCAGTGAAACTATCAGCGGGAGAGTGAATTTTTTTTCTTTAAGATCATTGCCTGTGGATTTGCCGAGCAGCTTTTTTCTTCCAGTGTAATCCAGTATGTCATCTCTCAATTGAAATGCTATGCCGATATTCTCGCCAAAGACACCGAGCTTTTCCACATCGGATTTATTCTTTGCCGAGCTGAGAGCGCCGAGTTTACAACAGCTCTTAATCAGCGAAGCGGTCTTGTCGGATATAACCTGAAAATAAGTTTCTTCTGTCGCATCAAAATTTCTCGCTTTCTGTATCTGAAGGAGTTCACCTTCCGACATTCTTCTTACGGCTTCTGAAGTTATCTGCAGAAAATCATATTCATTATTCTCCAGTGAAATCAGCAACCCTTTCGACAAAAGATAATCACCTATCAGAACAGATGCTTTGTTTTTCCATACAGCATTAATAGAAGCGATACCTCTGCGCGTCTTCGCTTCGTCCACTACATCATCGTGTATGAGAGTAGCAGTATGCAGAAGTTCTACTAAGTTTGCGGCTATGTAAGTTCTCGGATTGATATCACCGCAGATCTTTGCTGACAAAAGCACGAGTATCGGGCGTATCTGTTTTCCTTTTTGTTTTAAAATGTATTTGGTTATCAGGTCTATCAGTGCAACTTTGGATTTGAGTATACCGGAAAATTGTTTTTCAAATGCTGCGAGTTCGGAGTTAATCGGTGCGGATATTTTTTTTAAATTCAAACTGATAAATTTTAATTAGAGACTTTCTTCTGCGATATTTTACAAATAATTATGCTTATTTCATACAGAATAAATAACGGACCGGCAAGCAGTAGCTGGCTTGTAATATCAGGACTTGGTGTCAAAATACCGGCAATAAGTAAAATAATTATGATAGCATGTTTCCTGTATTTTTTCATGAATTCAGGTTTGAGAATCCCGATCTTTGATAGAAAAAATGAAACCATGGGAAGTTCGAATACAAGACCGGCTGCAAGCATTGTCGAAATTATAAAACTAAAATATTCATCTACGGCAATAATGTTATCAATGATTGACGAACCGAAATTTGCAAAGAACTCCAATGCAGTCGGAAGCATTACAAAATATGCGAAGACTATTCCTGAGAGAAAACAAAAACTCGAATAAATTACTATGCTTTTTATATATTTACTTTCGGATGGTTTTAAAGCCGGCTCGAGGAATTTCCAGAACTGATAGATAATATTCGGAATGCTTAAAATCATTCCGCCTACTATAATGACTTCCATGTAAAGTGAAAACTGTCCGAAAGGTTTTATATTCTGAAGCTTTAAAGGAGGTGTAGTTTGTGTTGCGGGCATCAGTAATACGTTATCCATAATCCAGGTTATAAATATTCCTACTATTATTCCTCCAATTATTACTCCGATTGCGGATTTTATTATCCTCCATCTGAACTCTTCAAGATGCTCGAGGAAGGTCATTTCACCTTCCTGATCTGAATTTTCTAAATTATCCTGCTCCGGATCTGAATGATTATCCTCGGTATCTTTTATTTCTTTTATATCAGAGATCATAATTCAGCAAACCGAATTTTTAAATTAACCTATTTTCAGATCGTCATAGAGTTTGAATTTTGAAGTAAGTTCACTGACTTCCCTGCTTACTTCCTTCTTTACTTTTTCATCTTTGTGATTTGTAACAACCCTGTTGATAAGATCTGCTATAATTTCCATTTCAGCTTCCTTCATTCCGCGAGTAGTCAGAGCAGGTGTACCTAATCTGATACCACTCGTAACGAGCGGACTTTTGTCATCATAAGGAACGGAATTTTTATTGCAGGTAATACCGATCGAGTCAAGAGCTTCTTCAGCAGCTTTTCCCGAGACTTCTTTGTTTCTCAGATCGATCAGCATCAGATGATTATCCGTGCCGCCTGAGATAACTTTGTAATCATACGAGATCAGTTTATTGGCAAGAGCCTGCGCATTTTTGATAACCTGTTTTGCATAAACAAGAAAATTATCCTCCAAAGCTTCCTTGAAAGCAACAGCTTTTCCAGCTATGACATGCATAAGCGGACCTCCCTGTATTCCGGGCATTACCATTGAATCTAAAAGCTCACTCATCATTTTTACTCTGCCTGATTTCGGCGCTACTTTGCCAAACGGATTTTCAAAATCTTTTCCTATCATTATCATTCCGCCTCTTGGACCTCTTAAGGTTTTGTGAGTGGTAGTTGCAACGACGTGACAGTGAGGTACAGGATCATTCAATAGTTTTTTTGCAATGAGACCGGCAGGATGTGCAATATCTGCGAATAAAAATGCGCCGATCTTATCGGCTATCTCTCTGAATTTTTTATAATCAATATTTCGTGAATATGCACTGGCTCCGACTGTTATCATTTTCGGCTTTTCTTTAATGGCAACCTGTTCGATAAGATCATAATCAAGCATCTCTGTTTCCGGATTGATGCCGTACTGCGTAAAATCATACAGCTGTCCGGAAAAATTTACAGGCGATCCGTGAGTAAGATGTCCACCGTGAGACAGATCCATGCCCATGACTTTATCGCCTGGTTTTACGAGTGTGAAATATACTGCCATGTTTGCCTGCGAACCTGAGTGCGGCTGGACGTTTACATACTCAGCTCCGAATAATTCTTTTGCGCGATCTCTTGCTAGATTTTCTGCCATATCAACATATTCGCATCCGCCGTAATATCTTTTCCCGGGATATCCTTCGGCATATTTATTTGTAAGAGTCGAACCAAGCGCCTGAATGACTGCATAGGAAACAAAGTTCTCTGATGCAATAAGCTCAAGCTTTTCAGCCTGTCTGCTGGTTTCTTTTTTAATAGTTTCGAAAATCTCCGGATCATATCCGGCAAGGTCATGTGTAATTGTATTCATGAAATAAAAATTTAAAAAATTGTAAAATTCAAATTGTAGTTTGCTCTAATAAAATTAAATCACTCCGCCAAGGCGAATCAAAGATCTAAAATCAAAGATGCAAAATGAAAAACTATATATCCCAAATCCAACATCTCAATTCCCAAATGCTCTTACTGGTCTTCCTCTTTTGGTCTTATGAACCATAACTCACCAAAATTCACACCCATGGTAAAATTAAGATATTCATCCTGAATAAGATTGTTTTCATCAGTTCCACGGACAGAATAATTTACACCAAGGTCAATAGAGTTAAAATTGCTCAGCGGAATATTTACACCTGCGCGGAAACCATATGAATTTATATCCTGTCCTGAAATTTTAATATTTCCGTTTTCATAGAATCCGCCGATTCTGTAAGTCATTGTCTGAAAGAAACCGGGTTTATTTTCTGTTGGTAAAATTTCAAGACCAAGACCTGCTCTGTAAGATTCTTTAAGCTGCGGATAAGTCACGCCGAATTCTGTGTATTTGCTCCAGTCCTGATAAAGGACATCAGCGCTTACAAGATATTTGTTATTGAATGTATTTGTTAATCCAATCCCGTATTGATCAGGGACATTTAAAGTACCGTTATTAAGATTTATGGTATCTGCACCGAGCGAAGTTCCGAATATTCCGTCCTGAGTAGCATTCAGATTTATGCCTGACTGAAATACAAATCCAAGATTAAGATCTCTTAATGTAAAGCTTCTGAAGATCTTACCCATTTCAAATATCATCCCGCCTTTCAGAAAAGATTTTCTGAAATCAATTTCAGATTTAATATTTGTGTTTGTATATCCCGCGTTATTAAAATTTATAAAATTCTGCTGTTTCAGTTCGCCAAAAGAATAATCATATTCAAACCCCATGCTTATCATTCCAAGCAGGTTATAGCTCATGCCGATATTGATCCTGGAGAGCCCGCCTTTGCCTGTATAAAATTGATTGAATTGCTGATATCCGGTATTTCCGATCACTTTAACCTTGTAATTCATTAAACTTTGGGGATTGAAACCTAATGATAAAACCCATCCTCTTGTCTGATCAAACGGGATTCCTATGTTAAATCCGAGAAAGTTTCCACCGGAGATATTATTTTCGGATATACTATTGGCAGACTTAAGAAAACCGTAATTACCTGTTACTGAAATTAAAGTGGATCTCATTTTCGTTAGCGTAGCAGGATTTAGAGTGTTTATATAATTTCCAAAAAGCGCTATTCCCTGAATTCCCATTGAGAAAGTCCGGACACTGGTAAAATAAGTCTGATCACCAATTCCAAAGACGGAATAAGGGGATCCCGAAGTAATCAACTCCTGAGAGAAACCTTTTCCGGTTACGAAAAATGAGGTTAAAATTAAAACTAAAATTATATTTTTTATCTTTTTCATTGTAATCTTTGCGTATATGTTATTCTTATTCTCGGTACTAATGCTGCGTCAGAATATGTCGGGGAATAAAATACAAAGTAATCAAGATTTGTACTTTCTGTAATTGTCCTGAAAGCCAGTCCTTGATTTGGTAAAGAGCCTGTATTCCATCTCTGAAAAATACCATTGAGACTGGTGGAGCTAGCCACATAATTTACTGAATCAATTGGTGTGACCGTAATAAACAAACTGTCTGTATTAGTTGAACTGTCTATGACAGCACCCAAGGTTATTCTCTTGTCAGCATCCGGTGAAATAAATGAATTCTTAGAATCCAGCGTTAAGGTCAAAAGTACATTATTAATGATAACATTGGGAGGTAATTTTGAAAGATCAAAATTCAGTACATTCCTGAATGCTATTCCCGTCTGTAAAGCAAATCTGTCAGCCGGCACTACTGACAAAGGAGCGTCTGTCAGAGAAACCTGTTCCGAAATATTAAGAGTAAGTGTATCCTGCACTCCGTTTTTTGTTAAAATGATCGTGACATAAGGTATAAGATCAGTAGTATTTACAAATGAGTAAAAACCTTTGATTGTATTTGATGATGCATTAGGAAGAAGCATTACTCCGTAGTTCTTGAACTGATAACTTGTATCAGCAGCATACTCAAGCCATTCGCTTGCCAGAGAATTGTTGAGAGGAATATTTACCTGCTGTGTATCCGAAGGTGTTCCAAGATAGCTTCCCTGTGAAACGTTACCATAATCGGAAGAGTTTACAGAGTCATATAAAACATCCGGATAATTAAAATTCTTCGTCATTTTATATACATCAAATGCTGTAAGACCTTTATCCTGCTGAAAATAATAATCATTATATTTGAGAGTAAGAACAGCCGAAATTATTTTTGAGCTGTCATAATCCGGACTGACCTCTACAAACTTCAGCATGGACTTTGAGGAGTAATTCTGATAATTACCTATCATAAAACTCTTCGATGTATATGTGCTGATATAATATTTATAATTGTCCGCAGTGATTTCCATTGTGTCTGTCTGAGAATCGATAACACGTGTAGAGGTAGTGTCTTCAGGGTCTATAAAAGTAATTCCGACGGATGTCGGATCATTTTCGCAACTCATAAATGCATTTGATAACAACAAAAGCAACATTATACCAAATGAATATTTTTTTATCAGTGTCATTAAATTTAAAATAATCTTTTTTACTTGTTTAGGTTGTTAATGAATTTTTAATGTATTCGGATGCATGATATAGATCGTCTGCTAAATAATCTATGATGATTCCAGATTCAACACATTTTACATGATCTTTGATACCGTAGCCTGTCTTTACCATAATCTTTTTAAGTCCTGCATTTTCAGCGCATTGCATATCGGCAAAACTGTCACCTATAAAATATGATTCCCCGTTATTTATATTGAATTTTATTCCGGCTTTACGGATCATTCCTGTTCCGGGTTTCCTGTCTTCGCTGTCTAATTTGTATTTCTCAATAACTCCATCCGGATGATACGGGGAAAAAAAAATATCATCAATTAAAGCAGATCCGGTTTTTGTATCTGTGAGAAGTTTCTTCAGGTCAGTATGAATTTTATTTAAATCATCTTCGGAGAAATATCCGCGGGCTATTCCGGACTGATTGGTTATTATAATATTCAGAAAGCCAAGACTCTTGAAAGTTTGAAGCGCCGGTAAAGTATCCGGATATAATTTTAAATCTCCTGAATTGCTTAAATAATTTACTTCTTCGTTGATAGTACCGTCCCTGTCAAGAAAAACCGCCTTGTTCATTTTATGATAGTTCCTGAATTACAATCAGGATTTCTTTTTCGATTTCGTAACGGTTTTATAAAGCTTCATGTATTTCAATGCTGATACTTTCCATGAAAAATCCAGTGACATTCCCTGACGGGCTATCTTTATCCATTTATTCTTATCCTTAAATAATTCTAGCGCAGTATTGATCGTACTCATAAGCTCCTTTGGATCGTAATTGTTAAATAAGAACCCGTTGCCTTTAGGTTTTTTATAATCTATGATAGTATCTGAGAGTCCGCCGGTATTTCTAACGATCGGAACTGTTCCATACCTTAAACTGTACATCTGATTCAATCCGCAGGGCTCATATTTTGAAGGCATAAGGAACATATCCGCCGCCGCTTCTATTTTATGCGCAAGAGTTTCATCGAATCCGATATGAACTGCGAGTTTCTTCTTATATTTCTTTTCAGCTTTCTTTAAAAATTTCTGATGTTTCTCTTCACCCGCTCCGAGGATTATCATTTGTACATCCAGCTTCATAAGCTCAGGCAGGATCTTTTCAATAAGATCAAATCCTTTCTGATCAACGAGTCTGCTAATGACACCAATTAACGGAGTGTCTTCATTATATTCAATTTTATAACCTTCGAGCAGCTCTCTCTTGTTTTCATATTTCAGAGGAATTTCCTGAAAAGTATATCTGTATGGGATAAGTTTATCTACGGTCGGATTCCAGATCGAATAATCAATTCCGTTAAGAATTCCGGAAAGATCTTTCTTTCTGGCATTTAGCACATCTTCAAGACCGCAGCCGTATTCCTTATCGGTTCGGATCTCTTCGGCATACTTCTGACTTACGGTTGAGATCTTATCGGCATAATTCAGACCAGTCTTAAGATAGCTGAACTGTCCGTAATGCAATCCGCCTTTTTCGGTTAATACTGAATCAGGCAAGCCTGTCTTTTCAAAACTTGATTTAGGAAAGTTACCCTGATAAGCAAGATTATGTATTGTAAACACGGTCTTGATACCATCCATGTATGGATTCGTATTATGAACGGTTTTGAGTAACGCAGGTATAAGCCCTGTCTGCCAGTCATTACAATGAATAACATCAGGTCGCCACTGCAGTATCTCGAGAATTTCGATCACTGCTTTGCAGAAGAAAAGATATCTTTCATCATTATTCGGGAAGTCTTTTTTTGTTATGGAGTTCTGATAGATCCCTTTATTCTTAAAGTAATCCTGACTCTCCAACAGGTACATCTGCGCCTTTGTATTCTTGCCGTGTATAAAAGAAGACTTGATGCTGAACTTAGCTTCCTTCCCGTTGACATCTATTTTTAGATCCTTAAGTCTCTTTATCTCATGAATCTGAAGTCGTCTTTCATCTAATTGACCATACTTAGGACTGATGATCCTGACGTCATTTCCAAGGGAATTAAGAGCTTGTGGGAGGGAATTTGAAATGTCAGCTAAACCGCCGGTTTTTGAATAAGGGAAAACTTCACTGGTTACGAATAAAACATTAAAGCCTTTTGCCATTCAGGGAATTTTTTTGAACAAAAATAAAGATAATGACAGTGATTAGCAATGAAATTAACAGTCTGTACTTAGATCTGTATTAACTTAAAATAATAATTTAACTTTGCGAAATGAGAATGTTTATAATCTCAATTTCTCTCTCTTTTATCAAAAACTCTGTGAAGAACCTTCACATGATTAAATACTTATATTTGTATATTTTAAATTAAAAAAATAAGCTGAGCATATATTTTTCAGGTAAACAAAATTAATGCTACTAATAATATTCCTATACTAATATAACTACCGGCAATTACATTCCAATTTTTTTACATTAATTAAAACGAATAACCCATGGTCGCAAAAAACCTATAGTCATTCTGCGGTTGAATACCAATAAAATTCTGACTTATCGGAAGCTGATAATCGAGATCCATTGAAAGCATATTATAAGTTATGCCAACACCCATTGTTCCCATTATCACTGTACCTCCCGAGCCGGGTTCATTTTCACCGTTTGATTTATCCGGATTTGCAGTCTCGAGATATATTCCTGCAAAAGGAAGAAAGTTGAGTGACTCGGTGATAATGTCATAAGAGAAAGTCGAAGCCCAGTTGAATCTGTTTGCAAATTTATAATCATTCTTATTGGTAGTATTAACAGTATAGACAAGATCATTTCTCCAACCTATTCCGACATTCTCAAGCTTTGCAATCCACAGTCCGGTAAATAGAAAATCCAGACTTCCAGTCCCGGGCTGAAAATGCGGTTCGGTCACGCCGTAAGTAAGTTGCTTATTATAAACTCCCGTAGGTAATTTTAATCCTCCTCCGAGAAAAAATCTCTGCCAGAAATTAGTCTCGCCGTTAATATCAGTATTGTAAACATTGTACTGACCGAGCACTCTCATGTCTCCCATTCCGTTAAGAGATTTATTATCTATTTCATTCATTGAAAAAGGAATGCCGAAAAGAATTCTAGTTTTTTCATCTATATATATCCTGCCGTAGAGTTCGATGTTGTTGTAATATTCATCCGATCCGGTAGTTGATTGCTCTTCGTGATCAAGATTCGGATCCGGGTCAGCTGACTGAGGGTCATTATGGAATTTAAAAACATAGTATCTGAGTCCGATCTGATTTTTGTCAAAGTTTGGTTCGAGTCCCATGTAGCAACCGCAGAGGTCGCATTCGGTTTCACCGGTTTCATTTATATCCGAAATGTCAGATAGCTTTACGGGATTTTTGTAGTGAACATGTTTTGGTTCGCTGCCGGCATAACTTATGCTTAATGCAGAGATAAAACATAATGTGAATAATAATATAAACAGAGGTAATTTTTTCATGATAATTTTATTTTATAATAAAAGTGAAC
>JAGPCH010000392.1 GCA_018058125.1 Ignavibacteria bacterium
TTTTCTGATCTTAAGACCTAAGCAGAAGAGACAGAAAGAAAGAGCACTACTTCTTGAGACGATCAAAAAAGGAGATAAGGTAATTACTTCCGGAGGAATTCACGGTATCGTAGAAGGTATTGAAGAAAAGACATTACTAATAAAAGTTTCTGATGGTCTTAAATTAAAAATGGAAAGATCTGCTGTTTCTACTATCATTGGCGTCACAGATCAGGAGCCGGAAAAAAAGTCTCTCTTAGGCGGATAAGAAGAAAAACAGAAAGCAAAAAAAGAGTTTATGAAAGCTAAGAAAATTAAGAATAAGAAGTATGAGTTAAGCAGTATTGAATCAGCCGTTTCGGATTTTAAGAAAGGGAAAGTAGTAATAGTCGTAGATGATGAAGACAGAGAAAATGAAGGTGATATGATATTCTCTGCAGAAAAATCAACACCTGAGCTTGTAAATTTTCTTTCTATAAACGGCAGGGGATTGATGTGCGTACCAATGGAAGAAAACAGACTTGATGAACTTGAGCTTGATCTGATGACTAAACACAATACTTCTCTGCACGAGACGCCTTTTACAATGAGTGTTGATTACAGGCACGGCACTACGACAGGGATCTCAGCATCAGACAGAAATAAAACAATATTGTCACTGATCTCAAAGATAACCAAACCGGAAGATCTGGGAAGACCCGGTCATATATTCCCGCTTAAGTCTGTTCCGGGCGGCGTTTTAAGAAGAGCCGGACATACAGAAGCTACAGTTGATCTAGCAAAACTTGCAGGACATTATCCTGCAGGAGTACTTTGTGAAGTGATGAAGGACAACGGAGAGATGGCGAGATTACCGGATCTGTTTGAGATCGCAGAGAGACTGGATCTGAAAGTCATTTCCATTCAGGATCTGATTCAATACAGATTACAGAAAGAAAAATTGATTGAAAGACTGGTCGATGCAGGACTTCCAAGTGAATTTGGAAAGTTCAAAATTGTATTGTATAAAAGTAAGGTTGATTCGAAGGAGCATATAGCAATAGTAAAAGGAAAGATTGATCCAGAGACACCAGTACTTGTGAGAGTTCATTCAGAATGTCTGACGGGAGACATCTTCGGATCTCTGAGATGTGACTGCAGGTCTCAGTTGCTTGAGTCCTTAAGAATGATAGAGAACACAGGAAACGGAATAGTATTATATATGCGGCAGGAGGGCAGGGGAATCGGACTGCATAACAAGCTCAAAGCATATAATCTTCAGGAGCAGGGTAAGGATACGGTCGAAGCAAATCTTGCACTGGGATTCAAAGCTGATCTGAGAGATTACGGAGTCGGAGCTCAGATATTACGGGATCTTGGAGTAAGAAAGATGAGATTACTTACAAACAATCCTAAGAAAGTTGTTGGTTTGAATGCTTATGGATTGGAGATTACAGAAAGGGTTCCGATAGAGATAACATCGAATCCGTCAAATGAAATTTATTTACAAACAAAAAAAGATAAACTGGGGCATTTGTTATTAATAAATTCCCGGGAATTAACTAACAGAAATACTAAAAAAAGGAAAAAAATTAATTAATGATGAAAACATCTGATGTAGTTTATTTAACAAAAACAAGATTAGTAGAAATTGAGAATGAGTTAAAGGAATTAAAGACTCATGGAAGAAAAGCTATTGCAGAAAAAATAGCTGAAGCCCGCGCTCACGGAGATCTCAGTGAAAATGCCGAATATGATGCGGCAAAAGAAGCTCAGAGTCATCATGAGTTTAAGATCGGGAAGCTGGAAGTAATGCTTTCTAAAGTCAAGATCATAGCTCCTGAAGATATGCCTGATAATGAAGTGTATATATTATCGGTCGTTAAAGTTCTTGATGTGAAAGCTAAAGAGGAAATTACATTTACTCTTGTCTCACCGGAAGAAGCTGATTTTGAAATGGACAAAATTTCAGTAACTTCTCCTATCGGGAAAGCTTTGCTTGGTAAAACGAAGAATGAAACAATTGAGGTAGAAGTACCGGACGGAAAGATCAAATATAAGATACTTAACATTTCAAAATTAATATAGTAATGGCTAAAAAGAATTATTCAGAATTTAAAGTAGGTTTATTTGTATTTATTGCCGTGCTGGTAGTATTACTGTCATTATTCTGGGCAAAAGGATTTAGCGTAGGTCTTGACATGCAGGAATATGCAGTGTATTTTCCCAAGGTAAGCGGCATCAATGAAGGGGACATGGTAAGTGTTAACGGAGTCAGAAAAGGTAAGATCGATAAAATTGAACTTACAGGGGACTCTGTAAAAGTATTGTTCAGTGTGGATAAGAACATCAGAATAAAAAAAGATTATGACATTTACGTTGCTGCTACTGAGCTGACAGGCGGGAAAGTATTATATGTAGAGCCCGGAAAAAGTACAGCTGACATAGATCCTTCGCTTCCGCTGAGAGGAAATCCGGGAGCTGATTTTGCATCCCTGATGAATTCATTTGCTGATATCACAACTGATGTGAAGAGTCTGATCGGTGAGTTTAAAAAATCAACTGAAAATCTAAATTCAGTAATTGCGAATGTTAATGATATTGTCGGTGACGGTAATCTAAAAGGTAATATCAAAACAACAATGTCAAATCTAGCCACATCATCCCAGAATCTTAATTCATTATTGACTGACAGTAAGAATGGATTGAACAGAATTACTTCCAGACTTGAAAACACTGTCGGCAATGTTGATAATGTAGTATTGGAAAACGGTAACGAATTAAAAAGCACTCTTAAGGATATTCAGTTAATTACTTCATCTGTAGATACATTAGTAAGTAATCTGAATGTTGTAGTCGGAAATTTTCAAAACAAGGAAAAGGGGATTGGAAAATTCCTTTCTGACGATGAGTTTTTTAATAATATGAATGAAACACTGGTACAGATCGAAAAGCTATCCAAGAACATCAGAAAAAACGGAGTGAAGTTAAACATATTTTAAATCAAAGCAACATAAGTTTATAAAAAA
>JAGPCH010000393.1 GCA_018058125.1 Ignavibacteria bacterium
TTTACATCCTTTCCTTCTGCCAGCTTAAGAAGCTTATTGGCTTCTTCCGTTGTGTCAGTTACAGGCTTTTCAATGAATGTATTTATTCCTGCTGAAATTGTTTTATAGGCAAGCTCATAATGAGATGATGTCGGCGTAACAATGATCGCAATATCTATTTTCCCGATAAGTTCATCTGCGGAATTATTTACAGAAAAATTATTCTCTTCTGAAATGGATGCATTACTTTCATTATTTGAATCAAATATTCCGGCGATCTCGATATCATTTCTTTCATTACAAATTTCCTTAAGTACTTTAAGGTGTATCTTTCCAAGATGTCCCAGTCCGAATATTCCGGCTCGTAATTTTTTCATACAGGTTATTTAGTTGAAGGTTCAGCGTGAATGATCACGTTAGTTAATTTAGGGTTTTGCTCCTTGAGATCAAGGAATATTTTACTTTCCAGAACAGTGACAATATCATGTACTTCATCAAATGAATGTATGTAATTGAATAAGCAATTCATCGAGATTCTTATTTTGCCGTTTGTACTTATCACCTGAATGTCGCTGCTCGAGATCACGTCACCGCACTCTGATAAAATATTTTTAACGTGCCTTATGATCTCTTTGGAATCTTCCGTTATATCCTGTGTATCAAACAGGATCTCACTTGGTTCATCTATATGAATCTTCAAATGTGAAATTATATCAATTTCCATTTTGATTTTTTCCTCTATTTCTGTGATAGTCGAATGCGCTTTTGTCAGATCATTTGTATTATCTATCTCAATATGAAGCTCTGAATAGATCTCATTATTTATCTTGTGTGAAAAAATATCATGACACTTTAATCCTGATTCATTTACAACCATCCTGATCTTATCATTGATAGTTTCATTCTTTGTTTCTACGGGTTCGGAATGAATGACTACATCAGCATTTTCTATCATTTCATATATTTTCTTTTCAACATTATCCATTATATCATGAACTTTTGAAAACGGAACCAATCTGCTTATCTGAATTACCATGTCAATATATATCTTGGAACCGGAGCCTCTGATGCGGCAGCTTTTAATTCCCTCAACTCCTTTGATAAGCAGAGTTTCGTATTTTACCTTTTCATGTATACCTGCCGGCACCCTGTCCATTAAAGAATCGATCGCTTTTCTTGAAAGTTTAAATCCGAGAAAAATTATAATTCCGGTTACTACCAATGCAGCTATTGTATCTGCAACTTTACTGATATTTAAATAGATCATTAGCAAGCCGACAATTACTACTCCTGAGCTGAGTATGTCCGTGGAAAAATGTAATGCATCAGCTTCAAGCGCATTGGATTTTGTTTCCTTTGCAACTTTCCTCAGAATCCTTGCTCTCCAAAAATCTATTGCCATTGAGATCAGAAGCGCTAGAATGATCCAGATATTTACTTTGACTTCTACTTCTTTATTTATAAAAAGTCTGTAGATCGCTTCATATATTATATAAGAACTTGTTAGAAATAATATCAGCACCTGTATCAATGCTGACAGGTTTTCTACTTTTTCATGACCGTAATTATGATCTTCATCCGGAGGTCTTGAAGAATATTTAATCGAAAAAATAGTTACAATACATACAAAAATATCTATTCCCGAATTGAACACTTCCGAAAGCACGCCCAGACTTCCGCTGAAATATGCAGCAAGAAGTTTTATAAGAGTAATTATTATAGCCGCATACAATGAATGCAATGCAACTTTTATCTTCAGATTTGAAATATTTTCCGATGGATCACTCAGAATATTTTTAATTATTATGTGTTATTAAAATAAATTTTTTTGAACAATTTGAAATAATCATCTTATATCAATCTTTTAATTTCTGTGTCAGAAACACTCCGATCATGGTCAGACTTGCTCCAAAAATAAAAAAATAAGATAAATTTTCTTTTAATAATAACCAAGAAAAAATAATAGTAACGATCGGGGAAGTGTTTGTCAGTGTGGTCAGAGTGCTTGTCTTTATTATCTTCTGAGAATAACTGTATAAGAAATAACTGCCGAATGCTACCAGTATTGTAAGATGCAAATAGCCGAGTATGACCAGTCCGTTTACTTTATCAAAATTCAGATTATCCATGTCATATAAAAAAACCGGTATGTACATAACTATGCCGATGATAAATGAAACAGTCTGTGTTTTCAAAGCGCCGTATTTGAATACCATCTTCTGACTGAATGCAAGATACATAGACCAGGATGCAACGGCTAAAAACAATAGTGTGTCCCCGAGCAGATAATTAATTCCTTCAACCTTTGGTGCAATAAGGTTTTCATAAAAAATTACCATTATACCAATGATCGTAAGTGATATGGTTAGCAGTTTTTTTAAATTAAACTCTTCGTTCTTAAGTTTGATCGAGATCATGTAAATGATCAGCGGAGTGCAGGCATACATGACTCCAGAGTGTGATGCTACAGAAAACTTTATGCCAATAAGAAAGCAAAACTGGTTTATGGGTATCACCAGAGCTCCTAATAAAAGGAATAATTTATAATCCTTTCTCTCTATTTTAAAACTCTCCTTTTTGTAAAGAAAAACTATGATCAGAAGCAATGTGGCAACTCCGAATCTCAGGAAAGCCAGTGATAAAGGCGAAATAGCAGCTACTACATATTTAGCTGCTATTGGCGTGAAAGCCGCAGTGAAAGTTAAAAAAAATACCAGTAAAAATTTTCTCATTCTTTCACTGCAAAATTAATTTACGTTCTGAAATATTACTAAGCTTTTACTTCTTTCTTTTTAGCAAGTGAAGCTTTGATCTTTTCTTTTCTGATCTTAGCTTTTTTTCTGTGCTTCGAAATTACCTTTAGTTTTGGTTTGTTCATTTTTTGGTTTATTTAATTAATGTTATTTTTTTTTATGTTTATTTTCTAATGTATTCTTTTTTCTTTATTCTCTTAATCTCAAAACACACTCTAAACACTCTACACACTCTACACACTCTATACAC